>NZ_JBMDWV010000404.1:0-3058 GCF_048594605.1 Spirosoma sp. | reverse complement strand
ACAGGTGGATCTGGATGGCAGAATAAGTTACTCCCGGATCATATCAGTAAGACACGAACAACGTCAAACGCTATCGATGGTCGTTTATCCGAACCCAACCACCGAACAGCTACGTTTACGTTTGTCATCGAATCAGCAGGTCGGCCGCGCTCAGGTATATACAATTAATGGCGTGCGGGTAATGAACGAGGAAGGAACTGAAAAACTGGATGTGCGAGCCTTGCCGACCGGGGTTTACGTGGTTGAGGTGACAACGGCGACTGGGGAGGTGTTACGTCAGCGATTCATAAAACGATAGAGATTTTCAGGTTTGTATTAAAAAACGCTGTGGCATCTGTTGTCGCAGCGTTTTTTATGAAATTTGCCCTACCTTAGTCGACAACGTTTATGTACCAATCAATTCTTCGTGCCCTTACGGCTTTGCCACATCGGGGCGCTGCTACGCCAGAAGGGTCCGAAGCGGCTCGCTTACTTCAGGATTATCTGGCCAACTTGGGAGCTGATGTACGCACGGAGCCGTTTCAAACACCAAAAACCTACGTAACAATTATTTACTGGCTCATGGGTGGCTTGTTGACCGGTCTGGCATTGTTACCTGTAACGGGTGTAGCGATTGGCCTGGTTCTGTATTTTATCGTTCTGGCCTGGCGCTATTTCAACTGGCAGTATTCGTTCATTATCAAGTTTCCGGTTCAGCATACGGCTCATAACGTAATCGGACGCTGGCCCGCCCGCCGGACAGGGGAGGGAACCCGAAAAGTTATCCTGATGGCTCATTATGATACAGCTCCCGTATCGCTGCTTTACAGTCCAGGGCAACAGACTAATTTTCGAACATCATTGATCATTTCGCTGCTCCTGATGGCATTGGCTGGTGTAGTTGCTATGCTTGAAGTAGCGGGAGCGGGTCGCCCCTACGTTACGTACATTCGGTATGGGCTGATGGTTTATTTTGCGTTTCAGGCTATGATTGGTACGTTGGGTTACTGGCTTAAAGGCTACACAAATGGAGCTAGCGACAATGCAACAGGCGTAGCAGCTGCGCTGGCCACAGCCGACCGTCTCCAGCAGTTACAATTGCCCGATCTGACCATAGAGGTTGTTCTTACCAGCGCCGAAGAAGCCGGAATGATCGGTGCTTATTATTACGTCGAAGCCCATAAGAAGGAATGGAAACGTAACCAGACAATGGTTGTTAATTTTGATACGCTTGGAGCAGGAACCCTGACCGTTGTTGAACAGACGGGCACTCTTGACGTCATACGGTACAAAAATGAACCTACCCAACTGGCTAAAGAACTGGTTGCTACCGACGCGTTTCGTGGACGGGCGCAGGTAGGCCGCTGGCATACGGCCGACTTTGACAGTGTCTGGTTCGTGCGTAACCGGATACCCGTCCTGACGTTGTGTGCACTTGCCGCCGATGGACGAATGCCCCGTATTCATCAGCCCGACGATACGCTTGATCAGGTAGAGACGGGCCCTGTTGACACCGCCGTTGATCTAGCCGAAGCGGTTGTAGAACGTTGGGTAGCGGGACGTCAGCAAATTAGTGTTCTGGGTAAGTAACTTTACTGATACGTTGCTTTACGGCTGATTGTACATTTTCAGAACCGGTTCATCAAGTTGGCGGCCCGTGTCCGACAAAACAAACGTAATGGTTTCGCTAATGGTCTCTGGCGTTATCCATTTCGACGGATCAGCGTCGGGCATGGCCTGGCGATTAGTAGGCGTGTCAATCGTACCGGGTACGATCACCGTAGCCGAAATCCCTTTTTCTTTGCCATAGGCGTTCACCAGATTGGCCAGTTCAAAAATCAGGGCTTTGCTCAGAGAGTACGCAATCATATTTTTTCCCGCTTCGGCAACAAGTGCCGGACGAGCCCCAATAAATATAAATTGACCACCTCCCTGCGCTTCGAACAAACTCAATAGCGGTTTAACCAGATTGAACGCAGTTAAGAAGTTGATTCGGTACATGCTGTCCAGATCCGCTACGTTGGTATCCTGGAAGCCACCCATCGTAAAACCTCCCACCAGCAAAGCGGCTGCGTGAATGGATTCCTGATTAAGCCTGCTGATAAAATTCGTAACGTCGGCCGAATCCAGCAGATCAACTACATGACTTTGCACGTTTGGTAGCTGATCAAAAAGCGTACGGTTCTTCTCCGAACCTACCGTAGCAATCACACGATAACCGTCATGGTGTAATTCCTGTACAACGCGGGTTCCCAAACCGCCGGAGGCTCCTGTTACAAGGACAGATTTCATGATTTTAGCTTTAGGATTAAATAAACGGCGAAGTTATTCAGTTAGACGTGTATACGTTCGACGGTCAGACTATTTTCATGAATTGGGGCAGCAGCCGAACCTTCCTGGTTTTTTCCTGAGTTCCTTCTTCCTTACATTTGCTCTATGGCAAAATACAAAAACGAAGGGTACGACCCTGAAGAAATTAATGCACTTAAAGACGAGTGCCGTCAGGAAGGCAAATCGTTCGTGGTTGTTGAAGACGACGATTTAGACACACTGGAGGAAGGCGAATGTGTGCACATTCAGTTTCCGGGTCAGTATCAGGGTCAGGAGGTGATCTTCGATACGTTGGTCTATACGCTCCGTTTACACCATAGCAGCCTGGTGTATGAAATGGCGCTTGAGCAGGTGCGTAAAACCTACCCGGAGTACGTACCGCCCGAAGAGCGGCAGCTATCGTATAAGATTACGCCTGAGCTGGAAGAAGAGGCTGAAACCGCATTGACAGAAATTATTGAGGAGATAGAGGAAACCGAAACGATAAAAGTTCAGGAACACGTGGAAGTCGACCTGGAATCGGATTATGGAATCGCTCTGGACGTTTGCCTGAACGTAGAAGAGATTACCGACGAGGTTATCGAAAATTTCATTCGCAACTTCAAAGCCAATACCCTTTCGCTGGATACCACCCTGTATTCGTTTACCAGTGAAGAAGAAAATTAAATTTGAATGATTAAATGATTGAGTGATTGAATAGCTGGCGCACATTATCTATTCAATCACTCAATCATTTAATCATTCAATC
>NZ_JBMDWV010000403.1:0-6069 GCF_048594605.1 Spirosoma sp. | reverse complement strand
GAAAAAGATCAGCCGGAAAATGCTGCTCTTCATCCCATTGACGAGCGTTTGGGCGTATAAGCCGATCACTTAAATCGCGCACCGATTGAACAATCAGCTGGGATACAACTGACTTTTCGGATATATTAACTTGATTTTCTCCAATTTCAGCGTCCATAAATATAGTATGTTGATGTGCTGAAAACACCCGATAGATGTGTCTGTACAGCAGCTTTATATTTAACTACAATAAACGTAAAATAGATAGCAAACTAATAAAATTGCCTGGACAGAAAAGATGAAAAGTTAACTATAAATAATTTTAGGTTTATTGTTTGTATATAAAAATTATAGATTTTTTAACAAAAAGCTAGTTTTTGCGCCTTAGAGTATATTTGCTGCCGATGGATAGGGATTACTTTCCTCCACAATAGGACATTATTAAAAAACTCCTATTTTTGCACTAATCGACAGATAGTCGACTAAACTTTATTATTTATAAAATCACAATCTATACTTAAATAATCTATGAAATTAGCAGTTGTAGGAACCGGATATGTGGGTCTTGTAACAGGTACGTGTTTCGCTGAGACTGGTAACCAGGTTACGTGTGTTGATATTGACGTAAGAAAAGTTGAAAAGCTTAATAACGGAATTGTCCCTATTTACGAACCCGGTCTTGAAACGTTGTTTTTACGGAATGTAGAGGAGGGCCGGTTATTATTTACGACCGATTTAGAAGAAGGAATTAAAGGCGCAGAGGTAATTTTCCTGGCACTGCCTACACCTCCGGGCGAAGATGGTTCTGCCGATCTGAAATATATTCTGAAAGTAGCCAGCGACCTTGGTCCGATTTTAAGCCAGTATGCGGTAATTGTCGATAAGAGTACGGTGCCAGTGGGTACAGCCGAGAAGGTTCATGCACACATTGCCGACAATGCTAAGGTAGATTTCGACGTCGTGTCTAACCCCGAGTTTTTACGGGAAGGCGTTGCGGTCGAAGACTTCATGAAGCCTGACCGCGTTGTAATTGGTACGCGGTCGGACCGGGCTAAAGCAGTCATGAATAAACTGTATGCTCCATTGGTACGTCAGGGAAACCCCGTTATTTTCATGGACGAACGGTCGGCTGAAATGACGAAATATGCTGCTAATGCGTTTCTGGCTACTAAAATCACGTTCATGAACGAAATCGCTAATTTGTGCGAACGCGCAGGCGCTAATGTTGATGATATTCGTCGGGGTATCGGTACAGATAGCCGTATCGGTAAGCGGTTTTTATTTGCCGGTATTGGTTATGGTGGTAGCTGTTTCCCGAAAGATGTGCAGGCCCTGGCAAAAACAGCCAGCGATTTCGATTACGACTTTAAAGTGTTGAAGTCGGTTATGGAGGTCAACTACAAACAGAAGACCAAAATGATGCCAATCGTTCGGCAGCATTTTGGCGATGATCTGAAAGGAAAAACCATTGCTGTTTGGGGATTAGCCTTTAAACCTTATACCGATGATATTCGGGAAGCGCCAGCGCTGGATAACATTCAGGCCTTGCTCGAAGCGGGCGCCAAAGTAACGGTATACGATCCGGAAGCGATGGACAACGTAAAGAACGTTCTGGGTAACTCCATTACGTATGCGCACACGCAATACGCTGCTCTGGACGATGCCGATGCGCTGATGATCATTACCGAATGGCCATTGTTCCGTACGCCTGACTTTGATAAAATGAATCTGCTCTTGAAAAACAGAGTAATTTTCGATGGACGTAACGTCTACGAACTTGATCAGATGCGGGAGATGAACTACACGTATTATAGTGTTGGCCGCGAAGCCGTTCTGGCCCCTGTCGAGCAAAAAGTTTAATTTGACCCCATTATTCGGTTTTTTTACGGTATTCTATTCACGATTTTATTGGTCAAGAATAGAATACCGTAAACTGTATACATACAAACCCAATTACTGAATGAAGCGTGTTTTAATTACCGGCGGGGCCGGATTTCTGGGGTCGCATCTTTGTGATCGGTTTATCAAAGAGGGCTATCATGTAATTGCTATGGACAATCTGATTACGGGCGACATCCGTAATATAGAGCACTTGTTCCATCTGCCTAATTTTGAATTTTACGACCACGATGTCTCCAAGTTTATTCATGTGCGGGGTGAGATAGATTATATCCTGCATTTTGCTTCGCCCGCCAGCCCGATTGACTACCTGAAAATACCGATTCAGACGCTGAAAGTTGGCTCATTAGGTATTCATAATTGCCTGGGACTGGCCCGTGTGAAAAAAGCGCGTGTACTTATTGCATCAACCTCAGAAGTGTATGGCGATCCAACCGTTCATCCACAGAACGAAGAGTACTGGGGCAATGTAAATCCAGTTGGGCCACGCGGTGTTTATGACGAAGCCAAACGCTTTCAGGAAGCCATGACAATGGCCTACCATACGTATCATGGACTGGAAACCCGGATCGTCCGAATTTTTAATACGTATGGTCCTCGTATGCGTCTGAATGATGGTCGGGTATTACCTGCGTTCATTGGTCAGGCGTTACGTGGTGAAGATCTGACCGTTTTTGGGGATGGAAGCCAGACCCGCTCGTTCTGCTACGTCGATGATCTGGTAGAAGGTATTTATCGTCTGCTTCTGAGCGATTATGCGTATCCGGTAAATATTGGAAATCCGTCGGAGATTACGATCAAAGAGTTTGGCGAAGAAATCATTAAACTCACTGGTACAACTCAGAAGCTGATCTTCAAAGACTTACCCAAAGACGATCCCAAGCAACGGCAGCCTGATATTACTAAAGCGAAAGCGGTTCTGGGTTGGGAGCCCAAAGTAAGCCGGGCAGAAGGATTACGTATTACGTATGAATACTTTAAGAATTTGCCAGAGGAGGAACTCTACAAAGCTGCTTACCACCGCGAATTTGTGAAGCAGTAACTCTGTCAGTAATCAGCAACGTATAGAATTAAGGGTTCGGATGCTAAAGCAACAGTATCCAAACCCTTTTTTAGTGCAGGAAATCAACCTTGTTTAGATATCTGAATAGGAAGTAGGGTGTAACAGATAGATATCAGCGCGGAGAAAATTGTGGGCGTATTCGGGTAAGGCGTTAAATTTTTTCCAGCCCTCGTCATTGCTGAACGCTTTCCAGTGGGCATCCCGTTCGGCTTTGTTTTCGAACGATGTCATGTACATCAGACTAGGCATTTTACCGCCTGCTTTCACCTGACCACAGAAAACCGTATTGAACCCCAGTCTTTTGAAAATGGCCAGTTCGCCGTTATTGAACTGACTGATTTTATTTTCATGTAGTTTTTCGGTAGAAGCTTCATAGTTCCGCAGTTCATATATACGTTCTGCTGGCCCAGACTGAAGTTTTGGCGTTACCAAGGCAGGCATCCCGGAAAAAGCTTCCATTAAATACGACTCTAGCCCTTTGAAAACAGGATTATTAAATTCTGCATTAATGTAGTCCTGCCCGGTTGAAGCATAGTTTTTATCTTTTGCCAGTGTTTCTGGTAACGACAGAAATTGATCAATCGACTTAAACGGAATCAGTACGTATACCAATGAATCGACATCTGTTGCGGGCCTGAAAACACCAACTTTACTGATACCCGCGCGGTGTAACGCAGGCAGGTAGGCTTGTTTGAGATACGTTTCGAGCCGGTCTTTCTGGCTGTTGTCTTTCAGGTGGTAAACTTTAAGCTGATAAAATTCGCGTTTGGGGGCAAACGCCTGAATTGCGTTGGCAAAGAAAATAAAAAGAAGCCCAAGAATGAGTGTTTTGCTGGTTGTACTGGTACTAAACATATACAGAAGAATGGTTTGAAATCTAAAAAGCGGACTTCGATGAAAAATTCACGGATCAGCTTGAAATTGTTAGCTACCGGGTCTGTTGGGTAAGCAGCAGAAATTCCTTGATGCGATACTATGAGCCTCTTTCCCCAATTCGCTCAGACCATCCAGGCAAGGATTAGACGTGAGGTATTACTCCTGACCGAGCGTCCGTCGAAACTCGTTCAGAATACTTGCAGCTTCATGTATTACCGAACGTATCCAGCCGCTGGCTTCTCGTCTGTCAGTCGTCACGTAGTAAAGCGTGAGCACCTTCAAACACTGATATTATATCGTATCTGCGGACTGGCTCAATTAAATCCCGGCGGCTTTCGGAGCCTTCCCAACTTTCCTCATCGCCTATAAAGTAAATTGTAATGGACGTATCGTCGCGACATTTAGGAAGCAGAACCAAACTTTGATTCACGATCTTGTCTGACAATACAAAATATTCGTAATTGAACACGAAAGCTTAGCCGACAAACGTATGCAAAAGAATCAGTACGACGATAGTTTTGTCCGGTTCAGACAAGCGTTGCATCAGTTTCCGGAAATCTCAGGGCAGGAAGTCGAAACCCAGAAACGAATAAAAGCGTTTGTCAGCCAATTCAAGCCGGATGGTATTTGTGAAGTTGGCGGTACCGGTTTGTTACTGCAATATGGCCAGCGGGATTCAACACCTGTTACGTTGATTCGGGCAGATATTGATGCGTTGCCCATTCAGGAAGTCAATACGTTCGGCCATCGGTCACAGATTGAAGGTGTTTCGCACAAATGTGGACACGACGGACATGCTGCTATCCTGGCTCGGCTCGCTTCGTTGTTAGCCGAAAAGCCGATTTTGAACGGATGCGTATATTTATTATTTCAGCCAGCCGAAGAAACAGGGCAGGGTGCGGAAGCCGTGCTCAATGATCCTTTGTTTGCGTCTATCCAGCCCGATCGGGTTTTTGCGTTGCATAATCTGCCCGGCTTTGAACAAGGTGTAATCGTCTGTAAACCTGGCTCTTTCACGGCGTCAGTGCTTAGCATGATCGTTACGTTTACGGGTAAAGTATCGCATTCGGCCGAGCCTGAAAAGGGGATAAACCCCGCTTACGTAATGGCTAATTTCATGTTGAGAACCAGAGAGTTGCAACAGCCCAATCCTCAGTTCAATGATTTTGCCTTGATTACGCCAGTCTACACCAATATGGGGGAGAAATCGTATGGCGTATCAGCAGGTTACGGCGAAGTTCATGTTACGCTTCGAACAAGAAGTGCAAAGCGGATGGAACACCTGAAAAAACAGTTAGTAATGTTGCTGACCGAACTTTCGACTCGTGGTGGGATCAACGTAGCGACTGAGTACACCGAAGCTTTTTATGCTAACGAAAACGATCCTGAAGCCTATGAGCAAATCAGAGGCAGTGCCCTGAAATTAGGCTATCCGTTCATTGAAAAGCAGGAGCCGTTTAAATGGGGAGAAGATTTTGGTTTATTCACGCAGAAGCACAAAGGAGCTATGTTTGGAATTGGCAACGGCAAAAATTCCCCGGCTCTACACAACGACGATTATGACTTCAACGATAATTTAATCGAGCCTGCAGCCCGGCTATTTCTGGAATTAATTGCAATAGACCATTATAAATAGTAGCCAGCTACACCTTCAGCTAGCCGAGAAGATGGTAAGTACGTATCTGAAAAGTTGCATAACATACAGCGTTTTTATCAGGTTGATACGTTGTAAAAACTGCTAAAAGATCATGCCCAAATCGAATCAACCTGCCGATACGATCCTGCGCCAGCAACTGATTGATTTACTGACCAGTACTAATGCCCATCAGCCATTTGACGCTGCCATTAACGATTTGCCAGCTGAATTACGGCATGTAAAGCCCAAGGGTGTACCTTACAGCATTTGGCAATTAGTCGATCATATTCGAATTGTTCAGTGGGATATTCTGGAATTCTCGCGTGATGCGTCGCATCAGTCACCGCCCTGGCCCTCAGGCTACTGGCCACAAGAAGCGGGACCTGCCGATGAAACAGAGTGGCAACAGGCACTGACCCAGATTCGACGGGATCGGGATGCGTTTATTACGTTGCTCAACGATCCGCAACGCGATTTATACGAACCTTTTGAGCATGGGGAAGGACAAAATTTGCTCCGCGAAGCACTGTTGATTGCCGACCACACTGCGTATCATATCGGCGAAATTATCATCATCCGGCGGTTGCTGAACGCCTGGGGAAACTAATTGCAGTTC
>NZ_JBMDWV010000402.1:0-7568 GCF_048594605.1 Spirosoma sp. | reverse complement strand
TATTATACTAGTAACTACGCAGCAGGAAAAGCGTCATAAAACTATGAAAAATGTGTTTTCGTCGACTCTACTTGGTGCACGGGAAATGAACCTTGAGCGAAAAGAGCAAAGTATACTGTTCCAGAACCGCCGGGGGTATTCACCTTACATGCAATGCGAAGACTGCGACTGGACGGCCGAATGCCACAACTGCGCTGTCAGCCTGACGTATCACCAGCGCGATGCCGAGTTACGCTGTCACTATTGCGGTCATAAAGACCCTGTTCCGCGCACCTGCCCAGCCTGTGGCTCGACCAAAGTACGTACTATCGGTTTTGGGACGGAGAAGCTAGAGGATCAGTTGCAGATTTTTTTTCCGCAATCCCGCGTGCTACGTATGGATTTGGATACAACCCGCGCCAAAAATGCGTATCAGCAAATTATTCAGGAATTTGAAGGCGGACAGGTCGATATTCTGGTTGGAACGCAGATGATTACGAAAGGACTGGATTTCGACAACGTTAGTTTAGTTGGTATTTTCGACGTTGACCGACTTATTCGATTTCCCGATTTTCGAGCGACCGAGCGGGCGTTTCAAATGATTACGCAGGTAAGCGGACGCGCCGGACGACGCGCCGGACGACAAGGCACGGTGCTGGTTCAGACCAGCAATCCGCATCAACCCATTCTGCAAAAAGTAATTGACAACGACTACAAAGGGCTTTACGAAGAAGAAATCCAGGAGCGGCAGAATTTTAGCTACCCTCCTTTCGTACGGCTCATTAAATTAACGGTTCGCCATACGGATAAAATCATTAGCCATCAGGCGGCCGAGCGCCTTGCCGCCGAACTAACCGACGCCCTGGGGAGTAGCCGCGTTCTGGGGCCGGAGGAACCCCTCGTCGAACGGATCAGAAATCAATTTCTGTTCGATATTCTGGTCAAACTGGAGCGCGACAAATTAAATGTTAAAGCTGTAAAAACATATATTCAGGAACGTATCAACGACATTCTAACTGACAAGGGGCTACGTCAGGTAAGTATCGTTGCTGATGTAGACTGCTTGTGAGTTAGGTGAACTCTTCCGTAAAATTTCAGTAAACACCACGGTTTATAAGACCATACGGTTATTTTTGCACTGGCCTTCGGCCAATTTTGCCCAATTTTTTCCGTCTCTTCATGTCCAAGAAAACCAAGATCGTAGCCACTGTTGGCCCGGCTTCCGAAACAAAAGAACAATTGTTGGCATTAGCCCAGGCTGGCGTAAACGTGTTCCGGCTCAATTTCTCCCACGGTACGCACGACGATCACCTCATGCGCCTTAACCGTATTCGCGAAATAAACGAAGAATATAACCTCAATCTCTGCATACTGCAGGATTTGCAGGGTCCAAAAATACGTATCGGCAACGTCGAGAATAAAGACGGAGTAATGATTGTTCCCGGCCAGGAGCTTGTTTTCACAAACGAGGATATTATCGGCACAGCGCAACGTGTCAGTACGCCCTACAAAGACATGTACAAGGATGTACACCCAGGCGAACGAATTCTGATGGACGACGGGAAGTTAGAAGTAAAGGTACTTCGTAAAGAGGGCACTGACGTAGTGACGGAAGTTGTGTATGGCGGGCCCATGAAATCCAAAAAGGGCGTAAACCTGCCGAATACAAAAGTGTCGATGCCAGCCGTAACCGAAAAAGACTGGGCTGACCTCAAATTCGGACTCGAACACAATGTCGAATGGATTGCGCTATCGTTTGTGCGCGAAGCATCTGAAATCATTGAGATTAAAGAATATATTAAGGCGCAAGGCAAGGTAAGTCGTGTAGTTGCCAAAATTGAAAAGCCTGAAGCCATTCAGAATATCGATTCGATCATTGCTGCTACTGACGGACTGATGGTGGCCCGAGGAGACTTAGGCGTCGAACTACCCGCCGAAGAAGTGCCGATGATTCAGAAGATGCTGGTCGAGAAATGCAATCGGGCTGCTAAGCCTGTAATTGTGGCCACGCAGATGCTCGAGAGTATGATTGATGCTCCTCGCCCAACCCGTGCCGAGATCAATGATATTGCCAACTCCGTAATGGATGGGGCCGACGCCGTAATGCTCAGTGCCGAAACGGCATCGGGCAAATACCCGATTCTGGCGGTTGAAAGCATGGCAAATACAATCCGGCAGGTAGAGGCTACTACCGATAAAATCTATTATCGGTACCATGCCCACGTTAATGAGGAGCCGACGCAGAACGCCATCAACGACAACGTAGTGATGAGCGCCTGCCGACTGGCCCGCGACACAAAAGCCAAGGCAATTATTGGTATTACGAACTCAGGTTATACGGCTGTACGGATATCGCATCACCGTCCTAAAGCCGATTTGTACGTTTTCTCAAATGATCCACAGCTACGGAATACACTCGGCCTGTATTGGGGCGTTCAGGTAATGCCATTTGAGCCTGATCTAAGCTTAACCGTAGACCAGACGGTAGAAGGTATTAAGCAAACGTTGATCGGGCAGGGCAAACTCGTTTCTGGCGACATCTTTATCAATACGCTCAGTATGCCTCTGACGCAGGCCCGGCGAACGAATACCGTAAAGCTAAGCACTGTGGAATAACACTACGTCGTAAGCATTTCAAACCGACAAAGGCCGGGATCTCCGTACAGGAAATCCTGGCCTTTGCGTTTGCCACCTAAATTGGTCTTAATCAAAATTTTTAAAACAAAATTTTGGCCTTTCTACCGAACAGAGAAGAAAACTCTGATAATTTATCATACATAGACAATTTTAATATACAATTTCTCCTGTTTATAGCCTATCGTTATATTACTTTGCGATTCGTCTATTAGCGTTATGGTTTCCACAAAATATAGAGCCAGTTTGCCTGCAAGCTAGGCTAGCCAAAGGTCCCAGTCGATTTACGTGCCTATAGTGCCGAATACTGAGCAACGTTTGGTTCAAATTTGATAGCGTTTAAGGATTGAAAAAAGAACGTAGTTACCAGTCAATAGAGCCATGGTTTCAGAATCAGCTAGTAGTCTACTTGACTCATATCAGTATAAATTAAACTCGTATGATGAGGTACTAGCTCCTGATGGCGCCATAAAACCTCACTGGAAGAAATTATTTGCTTCGCTGGAAGAAATTGGTAGCGAAGAACTCCGAAACCGTTCCCAGGAGATCAAAAATAAAATTCGCGAGAATGGCGTCACCTACAATATTTACCAGCGGACTGGCGGCCTGAACAGTCCCTGGAAACTGGATCTGATTCCTTTTCTAATTGAGCAAAAGGAATGGCAGCTAATCTCGAAAGGTCTGCAACAGCGGGCTATTCTTCTGGACCTGATTCTACGGGATATTTACGATCAGCGCAAACTTATCAAGGAGGGCTTGCTACCCGCCGAACTCGTCTATAATAATACAGGATTTTTCCGCGCCTGTCACGACGTAAAGCTGCCTACTCAAAACCAGCTAATAATGTATGCGGCAGACATGGCTCGTGGCCCCGATGGTCGGATGTGGGTTATTGACAATCGAACTCAGGCACCCTCAGGATCAGGTTACGCGCTGGAAAACAGGCAGATCATCAGCAAAATAATGCCTGAGCTGGCCCGAGATATGTATGTCAGCAGGTTATCTCCTTTTTTCACGCAGGCTCAGCAGTCAATTTTCAAAGTGTTCAGAGAAAAATCCGAATCCTTAAATGTCGTTTATTTAACGCCCGGTCCCAACAACGAAACCTATTTTGAACATGCTTACCTGGCTTCTTATCTAGGCTATACACTTGTGCAGGGCGACGATCTGATTGTAAAAAATGGCTTTGCCTGGGTAAAAGCCATCGATGGATTACAGCGGGTCGATATAATAATTCGACGAATCGATGACGAGTGGTGCGATCCGCTTGAGTTGCGTCTCGATTCACGGTTAGGTGTTCCGGGGCTTTTGCAAGTGATACGTAATGGGAACGTAATGGTGATTAACCCGCCGGGAAGCAGTGTGGTTGAAAACTCAGCTTTCAATGCTTTTTTACCCCCGCTATGTCGGCATTTTCTGGGCGAAGAGCTGATCTTACCGTCGGTAGCAACCTGGTGGTGCGGACAGCCCAGAGAGCTTCAGAACACACTGGATAATCTAGACAGGCTTATCATTAAAAAAGCAAACCGAAAACAGGTCTTTCGGTCGGTATACGGAAAAGAGCTAACCCAAGATCAACGGGCAGAGTTACGGCTACAGATTCTGCAAAATCCCACGGAATACGTAGCGCAGGAAGAAGTCAGCTTTTCAACCACACCTGCTTTTGTCGACGGTCAGCTTGAGCCCAGGTATGCGGCTATCCGGGCCTTTCTAACGGCTACACCCAGCGGCTACCAGGTAATGGACGGTGGCCTGACGCGCAGTTCGTCTATAAAAGATAAGTTTACCTTTTCAAATCAGTACGGGAACGTATCAAAAGACACCTGGATCATTTCCGATGAAGCTGAAGTGATTCGGGAACGTATCAAACTTCCAGTTGCGCCCTATCAGCAATTACAAGCTTCGTTACCCAGCCGCAGCGCCGAAAATTTGTACTGGGCCGCCCGTTACAGCGAACGTAGCATGAGTACCACTACGTACTTAATGATCACGCTGAATGCCTTAAATTTTCAGCGTAATTTTGGCAGCCAAAACAAGACACAACATATTGAAATACTATTAAAAACGGTATCGAACTTAATTCAGATTGAGCCTTATTTTTCCGATGACCATAAGGAATCTTTTGTGAATCCTTATCCGATTATCGCTGAGAGTATTTCAAACGTAACGAAGCCAACAACTATTACGTCATCTGTTCAGTCTTTTCTAAGAGCAATGATGGCGGTTCGTGATCAGTGGAACAATGTAACCTGGCGCACAATTGATGTAATTGAAAATATCAATCAGAAGCTTCAGCAAATTCACTCGAGCCATAATGCCAACGACATACATAATACGCTGAATAGCCTGCAAAGTAATTTGTTAACGTTCTACGGAATTATAAACGAGTCGATTCCACGTAACAACGGTTATTACCTGTTCGAAACCGGGAAATTAATCGAACGAATTCTGTCAAAAATTTTAATACTTAGATCAATATTTAACATTAAAACAGAATCATTTATTGAAAATGAATTGCTCGAAGCGGTGCTTATGAATCACTTTGCGTTATCGCATTACCGCGCTACGTACAAAACAAATTTTGAAAAGGAATACGTACTGGATATGATCCTGTTAGACAAACATATTCCGTCTTCCCTGGCCTACTTATTAGATTCGCTGGACTACAGCCTTAGCCAGTTACCCCAGGCTTCAGTACGTCTAAGTAAATCCAGAAAGGCAATTCTGGAGGCAGTGACGCAAATTAAGCTGATTGATATAGCCGAAATTGCTACGGTCGAGCCAACATCGCAGGTCTACGATAAATTAGACACTATTCTGTCCCGCGTTTACGAATTGATTCTATCTGTGTCCGATTATACGACGAATCAGTAT
This sequence comes from Spirosoma sp., assembly GCF_048594605.1. Taxonomy (GTDB): domain Bacteria; phylum Bacteroidota; class Bacteroidia; order Cytophagales; family Spirosomataceae; genus Spirosoma. Next base: position 2,081 of record NZ_JBMDWV010000402.1, on the reverse strand, counting down.
TTCAATCATACAGCCACTCAGCATTCTATTACTGAAACAATTGTTGACTTGAATAATGGAGTATAGATTATTTCATAAAACGCAGTATGATTATAGCGAAAATGTAAATAATTATCACGGATTAGCTTGCATTACGCCCAAGAATTTGGCTTATCAAACCTGTCGCGATTTCTCATTGTCTATCTTCCCAACGCCCGACGAGATTTATTCACGCACAGATTTTTTTGGTAATACGATCCATTATTTTTCGATTCATAAACCGCATGCAAAACTGGCTATTTTATCAAAAAGTATAGTTGAAACGCACGCAGTAGCTGTTGTAGATTTTACAATAACAAATAAGGAGGTCAGAGAAAAACTTCAGAACGACCTATCGTTAAAAAACAGCCTGCTTGATTATTTACTTCCCAGCCCGTTTGTACAATGGGATAACGAAATAAGGACGTTCGCCGATGATTGCTTTAATGATAATGAGTCATTTTATAAAAGCGCGCATTCGCTATGCCATAAAATCTATTCGTATTTCACATACGTTCCGGGCTTTACAACTATTTATACACCCCTAAAAACTGTATTGCAGGAGCGAAAAGGGGTTTGCCAGGACTTTTCTCATCTGGCCATTGCCTGCCTACGTAGTATGGGATTCGCGGCACGGTACATCAGCGGCTACCTTGAAACTGAACCATTGCCCGGCGAGACGAAGTTGCAGGGTTCCGACGCTACGCATGCCTGGATATCCGTGTATATTCCCGCTGTTGGGTGGTGCGATTTTGACCCAACCAATGATTTAATTCCGCAGGACCGTCATATTGTCACGGCCTGGGGGCGCGATTTCAGCGATGTGTCTCCTCTGAAAGGAATCATTTTTAGCACAGGAAAACACGCTTTTCAGGTAGCTGTCGATGTTATTCCGCTCTGATGGGCTCACTACGCGTATCCGCCTTCCCGACAACTCACTAAAAAGCCGCGAAACCAAAGGTCATCGCGGCTTTTTCGTTCTCACTGAAAATGAAGACGTTTTATGTATTATACTCAGTTGGTATAATAACTCTATTTATGCTTTTTGTGTTTTCTTCGGCTTTTCTTCTTTGGCTTCTCCGCTTGCGGGCACTTCCGCTACTATCGGCTCTTCGGTTGTCTCTGCTTGTTTCTCCTCTGTTGATTTTTCAAACACTTCAGGGGCAAATTGACGCAGAATACCGTACCAGCTAATGAGTTTCTTAATATCGGTGACCCGCACACGCTCACGGTCATAATTTGGTACTACAGATGCCATGAAATCGGCTAATTGATCATTTGTACCTTTCGCATCAACGGTCAATTCATCGCCGTATTTATCATCAATTGCCTGAAGCACCTCAGCTAACGGGATAGATTGTTCATCACTATCGCCGTCCACGTAAATAGAAATATCGTTCAAAACCGAAACGCGGGCCGTGGGGCCCATCATGGTTTTGGATTTTTTGTCATCTAATGTCTCGACTATAACGCCCGCCCGACCAGGTTTTAGAATTCGGTAAAGACCGCTGTAGCCAGCAACATTGGCAATCTGTTTTAATGCTTCCATAAATAAACTTTGTAATTGGGTAACGTGGGTTTTAGTGGGTGTATTGTTTTTAACGTGTGAAAGAAATAATTGAATGGTTAATTGCCCGCTTTCGGTGCTTTTCCTTTTCCGCTCTTTTGCTCGGTAATAAATTCGTTATTCAGTGGCCGGATAAATGCGAGAAGTTCTTCGCGACCGGCACTCGTAACGGCCGACGTAACAAAAAACTGGGGCGCTTCCTCCCATGTTTCAAGTAACTTAGCCTGGTATGTATCCAATGCCACCTGAAGTTTAGTTGGCCCTAATTTCTCTGTTTTCGTAAATACAATCACAAAAGGGAGCCCCCGCTCGCCCAGATTAGTCATGAAATCAAGGTCTATTTTCTGAGGCTCAATCCGCGAATCGACCAGTACGAAAATACAGAGTAGATTTGGGCGACTCGTCAGATAACCGTCGATCAGGGCCGCAAATTTCTCGCGCTCCGTTTTACTCACCTGGGCATAGCCATAGCCCGGCAAATCGACCAGATACCATT
>NZ_JBMDWV010000401.1:0-79703 GCF_048594605.1 Spirosoma sp. | reverse complement strand
CTTTTCAGTGCCCCAACAATCAATGGTTTTACAGACAGGCTTTCGCAATAAACACAAAACTGACATGCTTTGGTGCAGAGGAATTACTGGCGTTATCGTTTGATAAACAACCTGATGCTCCTTCTCATCGTGTGCGGATTGTCCCCCCCTTGCTACGTCAGGAAGTAACCGAACTTAAACCATCTAATGGAAACTTTCTGCTGGCTTACGTAACACAACCAGGCCTGAAGATCGAATTACTGAAAGCACACCAGCAACATCCTGCTATTCCAATGGATGCTTTTCACGCGGGCACAAACCTAGCCGATGAGCCAATTGACGAGACGTTAACGTATCACGCAATCGATGGTAAACGTTTTCTGGAGTTTATGGCTCATTGCAAGGCCATCGTTACCACGGCGGGATTTGAATCTGTCTGTGAAGCGGCTTATTTAGGAAAACCAGCTTTAATGATTCCGCAATCCAACCACTACGAACAAGCCTGTAACGCTATTGATGGCCAACGTGCTGGTGTTGGTGTGGCTGCTACGTGCTTTGACTTAGATCTATTATTAACGTATCTTCCTCAACATGATTTACAGGTAAGCGAACGCTTTCGGGCGTGGCATGCTCAGGGATATTTTTTATTTCTGGCCGCACTTAACCGAGCTATAACGCCAAAAAGCAAACCTTCCGGCGGATTTTTCTGGACTCGCGTAAGGCATCTGCTTCGCTCATAACTGATAATAAAACTGAAGAGGGTCTGGGTACTGAAATGAATAGTTCAGCGTCTGTGATAGCTTATCAGCGCTAACAATTTTATACGGGACAGGCGCTATGGGCGCTACGAGTGTTGGCAGCTGAAAGCCAAAGTCTGCACTGTTTTTCCGATAGATCGCTTCCCGCGCAGGGTGATTAGGTGCAACTACATTGAACGTACCAGCAGGCGTTTGTTGAACCGTAGCGGTTAGCACTCTAAGAGCATCATCACGATGAATATAATTGACAGGTTCATCGCCAGTATCTACAGTTCGGCCCGCTACGTATTTTCCGGGAATACGCTCGTAGCCCAACAATCCTCCCAAACGTAGTACCGTAACAACTCGATTCGGCGCCAGGCTTAAGATAAGGTTTTCTGCTTCAAGCAAAGCAGGAGCCGCCGACTGCGCTGGGGTTACAACATCCTCTTCAACTACAATTCTGTTTAAATCGGGATAAACAGACGTAGTACTAACGTAGATAACATGCTTCAGTTGCGACTTCTGGATGGACTCAACCAGGGAACTGATTTGCTTAGGGTGAAATTCATTACCCTGCTTTCTGGCTCTGGGCGGGATATTAATAATGAGCGTATCAGCTTGTAGCAAACTAGCCAGATTTCCATCAGGTTCGGGATTTAACAAAAGCATATAGGCGTCAATTCCTTTTGCCTTCAACAAGCCTACTTTCTCGTCAGAAGTCGCACTTCCTTTTACCTGGTATCCCTGGGTCAAGAGGTGCTCAGCCAAAGGCAGTCCAAGCCAACCGCAGCCCAAAATCGAAATAACGCCGTTGATCATTAGTTAAAAACCTATTCCAAAAGTAAGCGCTCGGACATCTGGACCTTTATCGACCTGAAAAAGCGGATTCAGGTCATATTTCACGAAAAAATTAAGGCTGCGCAAACCCAGGTGAGCTATGAGTCCGTAACGATAATCATTCAAATAGAAATCTGAATGGCGCCGATCCCGACTGCCATCGGCTTCTTTAATTTTCCGATAGCTATCAAGCCGGTAGTTAACGTATCCACCAAACCCTAAATGACAAATCTTGCGACCATCGCTGTTATAGAACGTAACGCGGGGAACAACCGGAATACCGATTGAGCAAATCGTCAGCTTACTTTTCTGCAAATCCCGGCCAGCATCAGGAAATGCTACGCCAGTAGGTTGCTTTTCTGCTACGTTATTTCCTTCGAACATGAAGTTATTCCAGGCCACTTCAACGCCGTAATAGAGCTTTAATGAAGCGTATTTGCCCCGGATGATTGTCGGCATTGCGCCAACTGATAAGGCAATGTAGCGCGATCCTATTGGCCTTAAGTCGTAACTATCTTCAGGATATGCCGTATTTGCACTTTGCTGAATAAAATTGTTCAGGCCAATGCTTACCCCATAGTCAACATTCCAGTTGTCTCTACTTCTATTTCTCCGCCGTTCCCGCTGGTAGTCGCTCTCTTTCTCGCTTTCCTGATTGTATACTGTCTTAACCGTATCGCCTTTGTCATTGATTACAATTGTAATACCATCTTTCTTTTTTGTTACGACCAGAACAGTGTCGTTTAAAAAGCGGCCTCCATCTTGAGAAATAGCGGTTTGCCCACCAGGCACCGAATCAAGTTTCATACCCATCTCCCGTACGATTTTATTCAGATCATAGTTCGATAGTGCCTGAATACCCGCTTTATCGGGAGCATAGATGACCAATCGGGTACGATTGGCAAAGCGAATTACCAATGAGTCTGTCGGCGACATAGATCCTGCTTTAGCCATTATCGTCATCAGCAAGCCAACCATAATAATGCCGATACGTAGTACACCTTTCATTGTTTACCTGTTTTATCTTTGTCGAGACTGTTTTTCAGGCCATTGTAAGCCCGATCGAGTAAACCACGCTCATCATCGCTTGTATTATCTCGCTTAGCGAATACTTCACCATGTTTTATCCGTTTTACTTGTTGCCATAAGCCCCCTGACCTGGTTTCCTTTTCAGGGGTGTCATTTTTGGCGAGTATTGTCTTTTTTTCAGCAGGCGTTTTAGCCGCCTGACGGGCTGCTACTAGTGCTGCGGGCTCGTCAATTGTAACAGTCAACACGCGCTCTGCAGGCAAGCTAAGTTTGGTTGCTGTTTTTACTTCAGCTACTTGTTCGTTGACCGGTTGGTTGATTGGTGTTACGTTGTCTGTAACTTCTGATTTATGTTGATCATCAACAGATTTGGTTTGAACAGCGATAAATTCGCTAGCTTCTGGCTTTGTAGAGTCTGAAGGAGTTTTGTACGCAGCTGGCGGAGTAGCTAAGTGATTATTTATTTTTGAACCGTTCGTAGTCCGTTTAGCTGCGGCTATTTGACCTTCGCTTTTATCTAATTTCGTTCCATCTTCTATGTTAGAGCTTGATGCTCTTTCTAACTCTTTCGGTCGATCCTGAGCTAAGTTTAGGGCATCTGGTGAGTTTGCTTTGCTTGCTACTACCGGTTGACTATCCACAGCCGTTTTGGCACTTTCAGATGTCCAGTAAAGCCAGCCAAATGAGCTTACGATTAACAGACAAGCAGCGGTCGCTACGTAGCGTTGAATAGACGGATTACGCCAGAATACAACTCGGGGTTCTGAGTCAAGTTGCCCCATACGCGCCTGTAACCGTTCAAACCCGTTGGAGTTGACGGGCAATGATATGTCACGCAGCTTCCTGGCAAAAAGATCGTCAATTGGCTGTTTTTCGGTACGTTTTTTCATAATAGTTCGTCTGATTAGTTTGTCGTTCCGACTCCTGTTCCAATTTCTTCAAGTTCGTCTGCAACAAAAGCCTGGCTCGACTTAGCTGCGATTTTGAGGTTCCTTCCGATATTCCCAGCATCTCAGCTATTTCGGCGTGTGCGTATCCTTCTATAGCATACAGATTAAAGACAGTACGATAGCCGTCTGGTAATTGATTCACAAGTCGCAACAGGTCACTCTCATTAAGCGATGTATCAGCCCACTCATAATCGGGTTCGACTGTTACGTCTTCAAGAGGGATCTCCTGGCGCCACTGTTTTGATTTTCGTAAAAACATAAGTGATTCTGTCACCATTACCCGCCGTATCCAACCTTCAAAGCTACCATCTTCCCGAAACTGTCCGATTTTTTCGAATACGCGCATGAAACCGTCCAGCATGACCTCTTCTGCATCGGCCCGGTTAGCACAGTATCGTGTACATACGGCCATCATCTTACCGGCAAATCGTTCATATACGATTTTATGAGCCCGGCTTTCGCCACGCTTCAAAGCAGCAATTAACTGCGCTTCGGTCGTAAAAAACGGTATAAGTCGAAGCATACTTGTTTAGGTTCACCAGCAAGATGCAGTATTTCAGACCAGAGGTTGCATCACTTAAATTATTTTTTTGTAGCCATAAAAAAAGGGCTTCTAAAGCCCTTTCACGTATTTAATCCCTGCTACGTAGTGCAACCAAATTACACGTGACATCCGAAAATTAACGGGTGCAATCAGAACCATAACGGGTGCCACCACAGCTGCATATACCCAGCCTTCGGGGTCATTCCCCAAATAGAAGAGCAGAAAACCCAACACCAAGGCAACTCCTCCAGATATAGCATAGCTCACGTACATAGCCCCAATAAAGTAACCTGGCTCTACCTCATAGCGTAGGCCGCAGTGAGGACAAAGTTCATACATGTCGTCAAAGCCTCGGGGCGAGTAGAATGGATTTTTGAAGATTTTGCCTTTTCTACATCTAGGACATAGCCCGTTTAACGCGGCCTGCAATTTCGATACGTCTTCCATGTTCGCGTTTGCTATGCCGATACCAGAAATAGCCGATAGAAGCAACTAATAAATAAGGAGCCATTAATAAGTATAAAATACCAAAATTTAAGTCTGAAGCCACTACGCTACGTCCATTACTGACTGTGCTTTCAACTGTGCTGCGGCACATAGCACATTGAGCCATTAGATCTGGAGCAACAACCAACAAAACAATCACTACTAACCATGTTTTCCAGTTCTTCATAATCTTTAGTGAATTAATGAACGTAATAAGACTTGATCATTAAATACACGACCACACCCGTTACACTCACATAAAGCCAGATTGGAAATGCGTATTTTACCGTTTGTTTATGTCTATTTATCTGTCCGCTTAGTGCATAGTAGACGGCACGTAGCACAAACCAGACAACCACAACCGATAAAACAATATGTGATACTAACAGAAAATAATAAACAGGTCTGATCCACCCCTGGCCTCCAAAGGGAGTTGATTCATTAGTTAGGTGATACAATACGTAGCTAACTAAAAATAACGACCCAAGGGTAAATGCGAGGAGCATAGTTCGCTTATGGGCTTCAATATTCTTCTGCTTGATAAAATATAAACCCAGTAACAGTAATATAGATGTTAACGAATTTATAATTCCATTTATATGTGGCAAGTATGTTGTCCAGCTTCCTAAATCGACCTTTTGACGAATGCCTAACAAAATAGCTACGGCGATTGGAATAGCTAACGCCAGAATATTGATAACCCGATTAGCTTTTTGCTCCTGTACGGGCTGTAACATCTCCATAAATCTGGTTATTCTTTAGTATAAATATCTAGTAGGACGCGAGCCTCAAGCACCAGACGATCGACATCTTCTTTGTCGGTCCCGTCGTAAAAACCTCTGACAATCCCTTGTTTATCCACTAATACCAACTTTTCGCTGTGAATAAAAGTTTCGTCAGGTTTTCCGTCTTTGACCCCAGCGTCAACGGTTGGAAGATAATATCCACGCATTGCCAGATTGTAAATATCTGCCTTGTTTCCCGTTAGAAAAAACCATTTACCCGGTATAGCTTCATACTTTCTGGCATACGCTTTTAGCTGTTCCGGACCATCATGCTCTGGGTCAACTGTGTAGGATACAAGAACTATATTTGGATTATCACGAAAGATATCCTGTACCCTTGTTAATTGCGAAGAAATCTTAGGGCAAATCGTACCGCACCGGGTAAAGAAAAAGTCTGCTACGTAGATCTTGTCTTTGACGATAGATTGATCAACGAGCTTACCATTTTGATCAATTAATTTGAAAGGAGGGATGCGGTTATAAATCGTATCTATTATCTGTCGACCATCAGGTAGAGTTACTTTACCCATCAACGGTTCACCTTTTGCAGAATCTATCTTAGGCAGATAGCGTGGCAAAACATAATGGTTCTCCGTACCAAATCTAAGAAATAAATACAGTAAAGCCGGGACCAGCAGCGTAGCAAGCAAGATCCCGGCTTTTCGAGGGGCCGTCATATACTAACGTAATTCAAAAATCGAACCTCCTTCCATTAGGAGCGCTATCAACAGCCAAACAATAAATACAATAGGAACTACAATGGCCCAAATCAGACTTTTGACCTCATGCTTCAGGTGCATGAATTCACCAACAATATAGAAGGCTTTGACTAATGTCATGATAACGAAAAATGACGTACGCAATCCGCCTGCTTTCATTATGTAAGCCAGTGTAAACTCGACTACTGTAATACCTAACAAAATCCAGAAAGTGCGCCAGATTGCACCTGTATTTGCGGGTGGTATTTCACCCACCTCATGGGTTCCATGTGTATGGTCAGACATGATAAAGAATAATTATACCAGATAGAAGAACGTAAACACAAATACCCAAACTAGATCTACAAAGTGCCAGTATAAGCCAACCTTTTCAACCATTTCATAATGGCCCCGACGATCGTATAAACCTGTTGCTGCGCGATAAAAAATCAATATGTTCAATACAACTCCACTAAACACGTGCGTTCCATGAAAGCCTGTAATGAAGAAGAACAGATCGGCAAATGCAGGTGGACCATACTGGTTTTCAACTAGGTTCGCCCCAAAAATGGTACGCTGAATAGTTTGTCCATTTATGATCTCACTAATTGTCGTACCGGTTTCTGTTCCGTGAATAAAGTGCGACCATTCCCAGGCTTGACTTCCTAGAAAGGTAAATCCTCCCAGAATAGTCCATAGCATATATTTCTCAACATCAGCGCGGTCCATCCGATGACCAGCTTCAACAGCTAATACCATAGTAACGCTGCTAAAGATGAGAATAAAGGTCATAATACCTACGAAAATCAGTGGCAAATCGACCCCATGTAGAAATGGAACTGAATTGTATACGTGTTCAGGAGATGGCCAGTAAAGATTCGAGAATTTAAATACTTCTCCGTATATAGCGGGGTCCCAAGCAGGATAACTATAGCGAATTAAGCCATATGTTACTAGCAAAGCTGAGAATGTAAATGTATCGGAAATCAAGAAGAACCACATCATCAGCTTGCCGTAGCTCACCTTCATTGGTTCAACACCCCCCATCCATGTTTTTTTATCAAACATTTGGTCGGAGTCAGTCGTCAGGGTATCGTGTGTTACAGTAGCCGCCATGCGCCTAATAGATTATCAATGAAAATAGACTAAAAATATAAACAAATACAACCACAAAATGTCTAAAAAATGCCAATACGTAGCCGCTATCTCAATCTGATTTAGATTTTTGGCATGAATCCGTAAGCGAAAAGCCGCTACTAGCGCGAATATTAATATCAGTAGACCTGATATTAAATGAAAGCCGTGTAATCCTGTGAAAACATACATAAATGAGCCTGAAGGATTGCCAACAAAAAAGACGTTTTCATTAACTAAATCGACCCATCCCTGAAACTGCATGTAGAGGAACGCTGCTCCAAGCACAAAAGTAATAGTTATAGCTAGTTTTAAATTGCCAAAATTGTCTTTTTTTGCAGCTAAGTAAGCCCAGTGCATTGTCAGGCTACTAATCACTAAGACTATTGAACTGTATGTAAAAACCGATGGAATGTCGAACTCTATCCAGTTTCCTTCAGCTCTACGCACTAAATAAGCACTTGTCATAGCTGCGAAAAGCATAATTATACTCACAATGAATAACCATAAAATAAACTTACGTGGATTCATTGAGAGCGTTTCCTGTGGCTCTTCGATAGTTGAAATATCGTTTACTAATTCACTCATGATTTGTTGTTATACTTTGTCCAGTAGATAAACAATTTGTACGGTCGGCAGATATAAAAGCGAGCCAAACATCATTTGCAACGCAGCTCTATCCGTACAAGTTTTCATTAAGTGAAACGTTTGGGCAAGAAACAAGATTCCTCCAATCATTGCCACAAAAGCTGAATTTATACCTGTCACTCCAAGCAAAAAAGGAAGCCATCCAACTGGGATTAAGAACAATGTATAAATCATTATTCGACAGGCGGTTTCGGTCGTTTTGCCGTTACCGGGCATCATCTGAATACCTGCTTTTTTGTATTCTTCGAAAGCTAACCATCCAATTGCCCAGAAATGAGGAAACTGCCAGAAGAACTGAATGGCAAATAATATGCCTGGAGCCCAACCAAATTGATTTGTAGCCGCGACCCAACCAATCATTGGTGGAAATGCTCCTGGTAGTGCGCCCACAAAAACAGCGATTTGCCCTTTGCGTTTTAGAGGAGTATAAACGAATCCGTATAATAACAGAGATAATACAGCGAGGGCAGCAGCTCTTATATTAAAAAACTCAACGTATAAAAAACATGACACGGTGAATAAAATAAAGGCAAAAATGGCAGCTTCATGTACTGTTACACGCCCTGTTGGTAAAGGACGCACTGCAGTCCGTTTCATCACCTTATCTGAGTCTTTCTCAATGATTTGATTAATAATATTTGCAGCGCCTGTGATGCATATAGAGGCAGTGGTTAAAATCAAAACGTTTAACCAATTTACTTGATTTACGGCCAAGCAATAGCCAAAAACGCCTGAGAAAACAACTGCAAGTGTTAACTTTAATTTGAGTAATTCAATGTACGCTTTAGCTTTTACGTTAAAAAGGCTTATATCAATCGTTCTTTCCATATCAAACTTCGACTAATTGATTTCGACTAGCTGATCCTTGGGTCATTATTGAAGGACTTACTATGAGCCATGAAGTAAATTGTAAGCCAATCATCATTATAGCTAGTAACAAATGAATTGGTTGAGCAATAGCAGGAACACCAAAATAAGCCATTATCACTCCTGTTCCTATTTCCGCCAATACCAATCCTATTAAAGCCTTCGTCAACTTTTTCAGCCAGTCATTTTCAGAAATTCGCTGGAGCTTATAAATAACAACTAGCTGAAGTATCAATACGAACAATGAAAAAGTTCTGTGGAAATAAAAGCTACCAGTAAGGTTATCGATCCAATTTTCGCGCTGCTCATAACCTATTTTTTTGACTACGCTGTCTAGCACTTCTCGTACCTGTGTACCAATAATAATTTGTCCTAATGTCACTAGTATAATTGCTAACAGAAGATAACGTAACGTTTGATGACTTTTTAACGCTACATTATCTTTTATGCTTACTATACTAGATCGCACCAGCACAAATAGTAAGGCAAAAACAACGGTTATGGCTAACATTAAATGGATTGTAATCATGTAGTGAGCCAACTCCGTAGCTACTACACGCGATCCAAGCCAGCCGTTGATACCTATTAGAAGAAAAGCGCTTACACTACCCCAAAAAATGGCTCTGTCTTTCTTATAGTAATAAAAAGAAGAGAAAAGGGTGCCTAAAACAAAAAAACCTGATAAAACGCCTAATAACCTATTGACATATTCTATCCAAGTTTTTAGAGCATTAAACTGAATCTCACCCTTTAATTTTGCACCATATATCTTCTGATAATCTGAGGGTAATTGAGATGCATCTGTGGGTGGAATCCACCGCCCGAAACATCTTGGCCAGTCTGGGCAACCCATTCCGGACCCAGTACCTCTAACAATACCACCTGCTAAAATCAGCAGGTAAATAATGATAATTGTCAGAAATACTAGGCGCCGAAACCGTTGTTCTTTATGATTAGTGAGGTTGACTGAATTGATCATTCAAGTTTTGAGCCTCGATCTCTTTCTCCATGCCTATCAATTCATTTTCATGAGGCAAATTCGACTCAGGAGTTAGTGAGTAGGGCACATTCTGTGGGATGAAATCGTCCTTCGCACCAGGCTTACTATAATCGTATGGCCAACGATAAACAGCAGGTATTTCACCTGGCCAGTTTCCATGACCTGGGTTGACAGGTGCTGTCCACTCTAGCGTATTTGACCGCCAAGGATTTTGAGGAGCTTTCCGGCCACTAATTATACTGGATACAAAGTTATAGATAAATATCCATTGCGCTGAAAAAGTGAAAATAGCAGCTAGGCTTATGAAGCTATTCATATCAGCGAAGATATTTTTCGTGAAGTCGTAGCTTGTAAATGCATAATATCTGCGAGGGAACCCAGCAATTCCTATATAATGCATTGGAAAGAATACTAAGTATATTCCTATAAATGTTAGCCAGAAGTGAACATACCCTAGCTTTTCATTCATCATTTTTCCAAACATTTTGGGAAACCAGTGATAAACACCAGCGAGTAGACCAAATGCAGAAGCAGCTCCCATAACTAGGTGGAAGTGAGCTACGACAAAGTAAGTATCATGTAATTGAATGTCTAATGCAGAGTTTCCCAGAATGATACCCGTTAGACCCCCAGAAATAAAAAAGGAAACAAGCCCTATTGAGAAAAGCATTGCCGGGGTAAACCGGATATTACCTCGCCATAACGTAGTAATATAATTGAAGGCTTTGACTGCTGAAGGAACAGCAATTATCAATGTCAGGAACATGAATATAGATCCTAAAAATGGATTCATACCCGTTACGAACATGTGGTGCGCCCAAACTATAAACGCTAAGAAAGCAATACCCATCATTGAGGCAATCATCGCGCGATATCCAAAAATAGGTTTACGAGCGTTTGTTGCGATAATCTCTGATGTCATTCCTAGGGCAGGTAGTAGTACTATATATACCTCAGGATGGCCTAAAAACCAGAATAAATGCTGAAATAAAATTGGACTGCCCCCTACGTTTGGCAGGGCTTCGCCCTTAATATATATTTCTGACAGATAAAAACTAGTACCGAAACTGCGATCAAAAATTAAGAGAAGTGCAGCAGACAAAAGGACAGGAAAGGATATAAGCCCAAGAACAGCTGTCAAGAAGAAAGCCCATATTGTTAGCGGCAATTTACTGAATGACATTCCCCTTGTTCGGAGATTTATTACAGTAGTAATGTAATTGATACCCCCTAATAACTGCGATACAATGAATAAGGCCATGCTTATCAGCCATAAGGTCATTCCGAATTCTGAACCTTTATGGGCTTGTGGCAATGCACTCAACGGCGGGTAAATTACCCAACCACCCGCAGCAGGCCCTGTTTCAACGAACAAAGACCCAAGCATGATTACACTGGCTAGAAAGAAGAACCAGTAAGATAGCATGTTTAAAAAGCCTGATGCCATATCCCGCGCTCCAACCTGCAAAGGGATAAGAAAATTAGAAAATGTACCGCTTAATCCTGCTGTAAGCACAAAGAACACCATAATTGTTCCATGCATCGTTACCAGAGCCAAAAAGAAGTCAGGATCAAGCTTACCTGTTTCGTTAATCCAGTTACCAAGTATAGGACGAAGAAAATCTAACTTCATGTTAGGGAATCCTAGCTGAAGCCGAAACATAACAGATAGGCTAATGCCAATAACTGACCATATAATACCCGATATCAAATATTGCTTGGCAATAGTTTTATGATCTTCGGAGAAAATATATTTGCGCCAAAAACTTTGCGGCTCATGATGATCATGCTCTGCTGCATGTGCCACGATTGCCGAATTAGCTGATACAGTCGCCATAGTATTTGGTTTCTTATAAATTAGTAAGTTAACGGAGTGCAGTGCTGGTTAAAGATACCCCACCTCCTTGTACATTTGATGCAGTAGTACTATCAGTTGGTGCCGCAGGCGCTTCAACCGGTAAGTACTTTGCAGCTTTAGCTTTTAAATTTGCCGGAATTCTAGTTGCTAATTCTGGCGTGGCAGTAAGCAAAGGTTTTTGCTCCTTGCACCAAGCCAACCACGAAGCTTCATCTTCAACAATTAGCCGTATACGCATTGAGAAATGTCCTTGACCACATACTTCTGTGCATGCAATCTCATAACCAAAGTTGGGATCTCCAGTGATGTTACGCATTTCATCTGTGGTTTTGTCTGCAGTAAATTGAAAGCGCGTTGGCATTCCTGGTACAGCGTCCATTTTCACACGTAAATGAGGTATGAATACGCTGTGTAGAACATCTCGAGCTCTAATTTTTAGTAAAATCGGCTTATTAACAGGAATATGTAGTTCAGAAGTTGATGTAAAGTCATCAAACGATGATTCATCTGTGTAATCTATCCCTGTTTCATTATTGTTGTCAATCAACTTATAATTAAATGACCCCAATTTATTATTATCCACTCCTGGATAACGTGCGATCCAGTTGAATTGCTTTCCTACAATCTCGAATACTTGAGCGTTTTCAGGTGCTTCTGCCATTATATCACGCCATGCCCGCCAACCGGTAAAAACCAATACGGCCATTACGACAGCGGGTATAACTGTCCAAATAAGCTCAAGCTTGTGGTTCTCTGGATAATAAGCGGCCCTGCGTCCTTCTTTATGCTGATATAACCAAGCAAAAACAAATAACAAAGCATTTGTTACAATGAAAGCAACCGTTATAATACCCATTGATAACCAAAACAGAAAATCAGTATGCCGACCGTGCGGTGATGCAGCTTCGGGCAGGAAAAACTGTTTGGCATATAAGAATGACCATATGAAACCAATTACAGCAACCACAAAGAAGATCATGAATAACACCGCATTAATGCGGTTACTCATGCCTATATGACCTTCTTCTACAGGACCATTGACATTTTTTACAACGGCAGCCATTCTTGAGACCACAATAGCAGCAAGTCCCAGAAAAATTACCGATAACAAAGCAATTATATAAACCATGTTTTCTGTAAGAGTTGTTGATTAAATGTCATGGTGCAGAGCTTCTTCCAACATTGGATGATTTTTTGGAATAAGATTAGCCTTCGTTAATTGCGAAAAAAGCGACCATACAAAACCAGAAGCGAAAATTAGAATCATACCGAACTCAATCGGTCCGAAGCCACCGTGTTCACCTACGGTTCCAGGCATAATGTTGGTGTAGAAATCGAAATAATGACCAATAATTATGCACCAAGCCGCTACTTTCAATATAATAAATGTTCGTTTAGAATCCCGAGTCATTAAAATCAAGAATGGGAATACGAAACATAAAAACAGATTTATAATGAACGGAGCTTTATATATCCCTCCATATCCACTAAGGCGCTCACGATAGTAAATTGTTTCTTCCGGTAGGTTTGCGTAGTAAATGAGCATAAACTGTGCAAACCACACATAAGCCCAGAAGATGGTGAACGCAAACATAAACTTACCAAGGTCATGTAAATGGCTTTCGTTAACCCATTGGAGATACCCTCGCTCTTTCAGCGTAACAACTGTTAGCGCTATTATAGCTAGTCCCGTTACGTGCCAACTTGCCAACGTATACCACCCAAACATAGTGCTGAACCAGTGAGTGTCTATCGACATCACAAAATCCCAGGCGGAAGTAGAGGATGTTACTCCAAACACAAGCAAAAATGCGGTACCAAATTTGACACTTTTCTCATAATAATCAGTACCGCCGTATAAATCTTCTTGTAAAGAAAAATTACGCAGCATGCGCCATAAAAAGTACCAAAGTCCAAAATAGGCAACTATACGTCCTAAATAAAAAGGTGTATTTAAAAAGCCTTTTTTACCATTGATAATTGGGTCAAATTCAGAGCTAGCTTTGTCATATAAGCCTGGATGTGTCCAGTGAAACAGATCATGACCTGCTATAAAGAATGTAGCTAAAATAGCGATTGCCATAAAAGGCAAATAAGCCGGCATTGCTTCTGGAATACGTTTGAAAGCAACTGACCAACCAGCTTGAGCTAAATAGTTATACGACATAAAAAACATGCCGACAACTGAAGCACCAGTAAAATAAACTGCATTTAACCAAACATTTGCCCATAAGCGATTAGTCCACTTATATGCATGGTGCCCACCTTCATGTTCACCAGTAGCATGAGCAGTCGCAGCATGGGCTTCATGTCCATGTGAACCAACTCCAGATGCTAAAAGATAGGCGCCAATTGCCACTAATGCGACCCCGGCTCCAAGAGCGATGAATAATCGACGTTTGGATTCCGCAGTAAATTCAAATTCCTCGTCTAAGGACGGTATTGCGTGAGCCGATGCCATTCTTAAAAGTTTTCAGTTTTGGTCATCAGTATATAGTTATTAACTAAATAATGAGACTTAAATTAATTTATCCTTGTTGCAATTTATGAACGTACTGAACTATTTTCCAGCGGTCTTCTGGCGTAATCTGTGACCCATGAGGCCACATCCGGCCTTTACCATGAGTAATTACGTGAAAAATGTGCCCATCGTTCATCGTTTTGTAAGCATCTGCTGAATAGCTTGGAACGCCTTTATATTCCTTAGCTACTGGCCCGTCTCCTTTTCCAGTTTGACCATGACAATGGCTACAGTATCGAGTGTATAAGACCTGGCCTTCAGCTTGTATTTTTTCTGATTCAGGAATTGGGTTAGTTAATACCCTCTCAGCAATCCCTATGCTATCCGCGGGAATATTGTATATCATTAGATCAGTGGTAGCATTTGCTCCAGATCCAAATTTAGTGTGATAGTTTGGCCTTGCAACTGTCCCACGAGCAGGCAGGCGCATATTTAAGCCTTGTGGGTTTACCGTATTTGGGCCTGTTTGTCTATAAGGCTCATAACCCACTGGCCGATACATTTGCGGAGCGTACTCGACGCCGGTGTTATCATGTCCCCTTTTGCAGGAAACTCCTGTAACTAATAGCCCAACAATACCCAGAACCGCTAGGCCTATATTTTTATTAATCATTCTTGTTTTGGCCATTAGAACTGCTTAATATTTACTTCAGCAGCACCTGAACGCTTCAGTATCTGCTCAATATCATTCTCACCGATACTATTTTTACCCAAGTCAATCGCCATGGCAAATTTATTGTCGGTGGTTCTTAGATCATACATCAGTGGTTTCACTGTAGGCCCCAAGCCATTGGATAAAAGGAATGTCCCTACCATACCTAAAGCACTAATTAATACAGTTAGCTCGAAAAAAATAGGAACATAAATTATAGGAGAGTATGAATCTTTACCTCCTACAATCATTGGCCAGTCGAAGCCCTCTGTATAAAAAGTAAGAGCTATTGCAGTGAGCGTACCGGTCAAACCGAACAGGAAAGCTGCAATCCCTAGACGAGTACGTGGATGACCAAGTGCAACGTCTAGACCGTGAATCGGAAAAGGAGAATAAACCTCATGGATCCGGACACCGGCTGTTTTAACCTCTTTAACAGCTTTTAGTACAACATCATCGTCATCATAGATGCCTACTAAAAACTTACCACTACCATGTACGTCTGACATACGTTTTAATTCGTCTGCTTCAAGCGCCAGGCTTACGTAAGCTGGAAACTTGAAATCTTAAACCAATACCTTTTTTATTCTGCGTTTTTATTAAACGTTGGATTAGCAACGCGCTCACCCTTAGCAACACCTGATACCGAAATTGGTAGTTTCTCAGAAGACGATTTAATGATTGTTTTAACTTCAGCCATGTTAACTACTGGCAAAAATTTCGAGAACAGCAGAAACAATGTGAAGAATAAACCGAACGAGAAAATATAGTCGCTAATGTCAAACAGAGTTGGATGGAACATTGCCCAGCTTGAAGGCAGATAATCGCGATGGAGAGAGGTTACGATAATTACGAAACGTTCAAACCACATACCGATATTCACGATTACTGATAATACGAATGTCCATACAATACTTCGCCGAATAGCCCTTGACCAGAAAAGCTGTGGGGTAATTACATTGCAAGTCATCATAGCCCAATATGCCCACCAATACGGTCCAGTTGCACGATTAATAAAGGCATAGCTTTCAAACTCAACTCCTGAATACCAAGCAATAAAGAATTCTGTTAAGTAAGCAACACCAACTATAGAACCAGTCAATGTGATTACTTTATTCATTGACTCAATATGTTCTAACGTAATATAATCCTCTAGCTTAAATACCACTCGAATGATCAGTACCAAGTTTTGCACCATAGCAAAGCCCGAAAAGATAGCACCAGCCACGAAGTAAGGAGGGAAAATAGTAGTATGCCATCCGGGGATTACTGACGTAGCAAAGTCCATTGATACAATCGTATGCACTGATAATACAAGCGGAGTAGACAAACCAGCTAAGATTAAGCTCATATATTCATATCGAGCCCATGTCTTCGCTGACCCATTCCACCCCAATGAGAATGCGCCATAGATGTAACGAGATACTTTACTACGCGCACGGTCACGGATTGTAGCTAGATCAGGAATAAGACCCATATACCAGAATACCAAGGATACTGTAAAATAGGTACTAATGGCGAATACGTCCCATACTAATGGAGATTTAAAGTTTACCCACAACGAGCCTAATGTATTAGGTAGCGGCAAACACCAGTAGGCTACCCACGGCCGTCCTGCGTGCATCATAATAAAACTCGCAGCACAGATAACAGCGAAAATAGTCATGGCTTCTGCAGCCCGGTTTACGGCAGTCCGCCATTTTTGCCGGAATAAGAGCAGAATCGCAGATATTAGTGTACCGGCATGACCAATACCCACCCACCATACAAAGTTGGTAATGTCCCAAGCCCAACCAACAGTTTTGTTTAAGCCCCAAACGCCCAATCCTTCCCACCAAGTCCAAAACAAGCAGGCAGTTCCGTAAATGAGCACAACTACCGCAATAACAAAGGCGATAGTCCACTCACGGGTTGGATTACCTTCAACCTGTTTGCTGATATCCTCTGTTACGTCGGCATAGGTCTTGCCACCGGTAACAAGCGGAGTTCTTACAGCTGATGTAACATGCGACATATATTTTACTTATTTACGATGTATTGATTATGATATACGAATTACGAATTGTGTGCTCGATTGTTTTCGAAAATCTCACACTTACTTACATAATTCACAAGTTAATTTATGCGTGTGATTCTTTGTGCCCACTTTGAGGCTCTTCGTCCTTGTTGCGAATTTTAGTCAAGTACGATATTTGTGGCCTAACGTTAATCTCTTCTAAGACGTGAAAAGCACGTCCCTCCTGCTCAACAGCAAGTACTTTGGATATTGTGCTCTCTGGGTTATTCATATCACCAAAGATGATAGCCCCTGTAGAACACGCTTGCGAACAGGCCGTTTGTACTTCATCAGGCTCTAATTGGCGCCGTTCCTTTTTAGCTGTCAACTTGCTTTCCTGAATGCGCTGAACACAGAACGAACACTTTTCAATCACCCCCCGTGAGCGAACCGTTACGTCTGGATTAATGACCATCTTACCAAGGTCATTATTGAAATGATAATCAAAATTATCATTATCAAAATATTTAAACCAGTTAAATCGGCGTACTTTATAAGGGCAGTTGTTAGCACAGTAGCGTGTTCCAATACAACGATTATAGGTCATCTGGTTAAGACCCTCTGTACTATGAGTTGTAGCTAATACCGGACATACTGTTTCGCAGGGAGCATTACTGCAATGCTGGCAGAGCATTGGCTGGAATGTCACTTCAGGATTAGCAGAAGCCACTTCCAAGGCAGAATAGTCCTCAGGCTCAGCATCGCTGCTATAATAGCGATCTATACGTAACCAGTGCATTTCGCGACGCCGAATTACTTCTTTTCTGCCAACAACCTGAATATTATTTTCTGCATTACAAGCGACAATGCAAGTCCCACAGCCCAAACAAGAGTTCAGGTCAATTACCATACCCCAAGAGTGCACAGGCTTACCATAACCATTCCATAGAGTGATATCAGTAGCATCAACCGCACCTTTCGATGTTTGAACCTTGGGCTCATGTCGGCCAGCCTTCGGATTCTTTTGATATGCAGCCAGACGAGCTTCTTGCAATACAGCAGTCCTTCCCATAACTGTATCATGAGTTTGAGTCTGCGCTATTTCATGAGTTCCACTAGCCTTTTCAACGGAAGCGCTAAATGCAGAAAAAGTAACGTATCCACCAGTTAGGGAAGCGAGCGGAAATGCATTTTTACCAACTCCGTTAGCTGACTTTCCTGCTTTCTCGCGTCCATAGCCAACAGCAATTGAAACCGTGTTGTCAGCTTGGCCTGGTTGAATTAGCACTGGTAACTCTATTGCTTTACCATTTACTGAAACTGTTACAAGATCGTTTTGAGCTAATTTTAGATCTTTGGCTGTTTTTTGCGAAATAGACGCATAGTTATCCCAGCAAGCTTTCGTGACAGGATCAGGTAGCTCTTGCAGCCAAGGATTGTTAGCCATTGCACCTGTACCAACCCCAATCTTCTCGTACAGGGCTACTTCCATGCCAGTTGTTGGCTTATAGCGTTGTCCAATACTCGCAGCTGCCTGGCTAATATTACCGGCAAACGAAGCTCCACCTACAGTTGTCGATGTCCCTTTGTTTGGTTCAAACACACCATCGTTAAGGCATTTTACCCAAAAAGCATCAAATGAACTAAACCCAGTAGCTTGTGGAAAATGAGTAGTACGCCAATAATTTTTCAGGTAAGATTGAAAGTCGTTTGACTTACCAGTCCACGTTAACAAACTCGATTGAAACTGACGAGTTTTATAAATATGCGTAATGGCAGGCTGTGTTAAGCTGTAGTAGCCTTGTTTAGGTTCCGCATCATTCCAACATTCTAGAAAATGCGGAGCAGGCGTAATATATTTCGCTAAAGAAGCTGTTTCGTCTGCACGGTCTGCAAAAGAAACCGATAAGGTAATTTTAGGTAAAGCTTCTGCAAGTTCAGTACCGCGTGGGTGATCGTACACCGGGTTAGCGGCAAAGAATAATACAGCGCCAACTTGACCAGCTTTTGCTTCATTGATGAAAGCGTTCATTTGCTGATCATTCCCCTGACGATAATTAACAGGAGTATTAATATCGATTGTAGTACCGTAGCTGCCTAATAAGTTATTTAAAGCATTAACAATAATCTGTACATTCGGATCATTTGACCCCGCAACGACTAGTGCTTTACCACGTGAATTAGCAAGATCCGTGGCGGCTTTGTCTAAATAAGCAACATCAATTGATGGCGTACTAACAGGTGAACCTCCTAATTTAGCAGCAACTTTATTATATAGAGCCGCAACAACTAGTCCTTCTTGCGATGGCTTGATTGCGGTACGATAATCAGCGTTAGCACCTGTTAAGGAAAGCCCTGTTTCAAATTGATAGTGCCGCGACATGGTTTTCTTTCCACCACCTATAGCACCAACCTGACGACCTTTTGCATAAGGCCCCATGTATTCTATCGGAGCTACCCAAGTACCCAGAAAGTCGGCACCTACACTAACTATAGTTTGTGCTTTGCCAAAGTCATAAGATGGAATTACTGCCTTACCGAATGAAGCCGAGTTTGCCTGTACAATACCAAATACCGAATTAGCATCATACGTAATATGGCGAGTAGTTGGATACTTAGTAGCAAAATCAGCAATAACAGCCTTTGTTGCCGGGCTAAGTATAGTAGACGTAATGATACGAATAGCACTACCTTTTGCAGCAACTGCATTCAACTGATTTATAATTTCTCGATCAGCAGTAGTCCAATCAATATCCGCATCACCACGTTTAGGACCCTTTAGCTTATCGATATCATAAAGTGATAAGACTGATGCCTGAGATCGGGGAGTTGTGCCACCTTTTGATACACTTGAAGAAGGGTTCCCCTCAATTTTGATAGGACGTCCTTCGCGAGTTTCAACTAGAATAGCAGCATAATCACCACCTTCACTAAAGGTTGATGCGTAATAATCAGATATTGAGGGAAATGTAAACTCCGGTTTATTAATGTAAGGAATTGCCTTATGAACAGGTGTTTCGCAGGCTGCTAATGAGACAGCAGCCATGCCAAAGCCCATCACTTTGAGAAAGTCACGGCGTTGGGTATTTGAGCCCCCGAGCAGACCGTCTAGGTCTTCCGATGATTCGCTCAAGTCAGGGTTAGCAAATTCACTATTGGCATTCTTTACGAACGTAGCGTCATTGCGTAATTCTTCAACCCCTTTCCAATACCGTTTATGTGTATTTTCCATGCTTATTTTATGCGGCAGTGGTTAAAATGAACAATGTGGAATGAATAATGAACAATAGATTAGAATTCATTAAGACCGTTCATTATTCATTGACATTAATAGTGACATTTAGAACATTCTAAACCGCCGATGTTAGCAACTTTAAGCGGTTCCTTACTTTCCTTTTTATGAAGCGCGACAAGTTTGTCGTAGTAGGCATTATCCTTCGTATTGACGTCCGTCCGGCGATGACAGTCGATACACCAACCCATAGTTAATGATGAGCGAGCCTCAACTACTTCCATTTTCTCAATCTCGCCGTGACAGGTCTGACAAGCAACGTTGCCTACATTTACGTGCTGGGCATGATTAAAATAAGCCAGATCAGGTAAGTTGTGCACCCGTATCCATTCAATTGGCTGGTTTTTTTCAATAGCAGTGTATATCTTCTGAATTTCCGGCGACTCTTTTTTAATTACACCATGACAATTCATACAAATATTGGCTGCTGGGATTGTCGCGTTTTTTCCCTTTTGTGCACCTGTATGGCAATAGTTACAATCTATTTTGTACTGCCCAGCATGTAGTTTATGCGAGTAGGCAATTGGTTGTTTAGGCGCGTAACCTTGCTGAATACCAATACCATAAGCTCCATCGAATGTCTCTTTTACGGCAACCAGCAAAAACAACCAGATGACAATAGAACGTAGCGTGGAGTTGTTAAAAGCGCTTGATAAACCTGTTTTGAGACGTTGTGCAAAGGAAGACGGGATTTGCGTACCTTCTCCGATGGAAACAGGTGATACAGCCTTCGATAAAATATTTACAACAACAAGCAGAACGCCCAGAACCAGAAGCATAACAACTAATACGGCGACCAGAACCAACGTAAACAGCTCCGATGGGCCACTACCACCAGATGGCCCCCCTCCGGCACCTTCCGTATTTTTACTAATGTCAGTGGTACCTGTAGAAGCTTGCTGAGGCTTGTTAGCCTGATCAATATAGGCTAGAATTCCATCAATGTCAGCATCCGATAAACTGGGGAAGCTAGACATCTGTACTTTGCCATTCGCATTGAAAACCTGATTAGCGTAAGCATCACCAGATGCGATGAGGGCCGAGGAATTTCTAATCCATTTATGCAGCCAATCTTTGCTTGGAGCGCGGCTCTCAATTCCTTTTAACCCAGGGCCTACAACTTTCTCATCTGTTACTGCATGGCACTGAGCACAGTTGTTCGTAAATAGGGTCTTCCCTTTTTCGGCATCAGCACCACCTCCTGATGCCGCAGCGGTTTGGTCTCCACCAGCTGCTGCGTCCTGAGCTCTTACCTGGCTAGTAGAAAATAACAAAACCAGTATTAGAGCTAAGATTCCGCAGAGCTTGTACAAATGACTCATTTTATGAACTTTATTAACTGAGTGAATCAACATAAACACTTCTGCTTATTTATTAGCGTCCAAAAGTACGACACGATTACTGTATAGGCAAAAATTGACGTTTAGTTATTTGAGGCCCCGTTTTTATTTATATTGTTTCTAATTAAGAGCTATTATATTACCGTACAATAAATCGATATTAGCAGGTATTCTTTGATATTTAATCTAAAAAAATGCCATTTCGCTTAACCCGTTTCGAGCTTAGACAAAATGGCATCTATAGTAAAGTATATCTTAACTGAGGTTCCGAGCGGATTCGAACCGCTGTACGAGGTTTTGCAGACCTCTGCCTAGCCACTCGGCCACGGAACCTTATACCGAGTCATAGCTTGGCTTACGATTCGGGAGTGCAAACATACGACTTTATCCATTACGGCAGGAAAAACGGCATAAAAAAATGTCCTCGTACCGTCAGGCTCGAGGACATTTAAAGTATATCAGGCTATATCTAAATTAGTTACGGCCTTCTAATTGCTCTTTCAGAGCCGCTAGCGCATCAAGATCGCCTAACGTAGCACCACGCTCAGGCTGGGCTGGGGCATTTGTGCTTTTCGACGTACTGGCTTTTCCAGCTTTCTGCTCCTTCACTGGCTCATTTTTCTCTTGCCATGCTTTTGTATGAGAAAGCATAATACGCTTCTCTTCTTTGGAGAACTCAGTCACTTTGAAATCAAGCGTGTCTCCAACTTCGGCAAATGTACCGTCTTCCTTAGCTAGATTTTTCAGCGATGAGAAGCCTTCAATGCCGTATGGCAGTTCGAGAGTGGCCATTTTATCGCTCTTACTAATAATGGTGCAGCGGTGAATAGTACCAACGGCGAATACAGTCTCAAACGTATCCCATGGGTTCTCTTCCAGTTGTTTGTGTCCCAGAGCCAGACGACGGTTGTCAACATCTAATTCCAGTACAATCACTTCCAATTCGTCACCAACTTTAATGAAATCAGAAGGATGTTTAATTTTCTTGGTCCATGACAGATCTGATACGTGAACCAGCCCATCAATACCTTCTTCTAATTCTAGGAACAATCCAAAATTAGTCAGGTTGCGAACTACACCCTTGTGTTTTGTACCAACAGCATATTTGTTGCGCAGTTCAGGACGAGTCCAGGGATCTTCGGTCAGTTGTTTGATACCTAACGACATCTTGCGGTCGTTACGATCAAGCGTCAAGACTACCGCTTCTACTTCATCACCAACTTTTAGGAATTCCTGTGGATTACGCAGGTGTTGTGACCACGACATTTCTGATACGTGGATCAGTCCTTCAACGCCCGGCATAATCTCGAGGAACGCGCCATAATCAGCAACATTAACGATTTTACCTTTCACTTTGGAGCCAACTTCAATATCAGCTTCCAAAGCATCCCATGGATGAGCTTGAAGTTGTTTCATGCCCAGCGAGATGCGCTTCTTGTCTTCATCAAAGTCAAGTACTACTACGTTCACTTTTTGATCTAAGTGTAGCACTTCTGACGGATGACTGATACGTCCCCATGAAATATCGGTAATGTGCAATAAGCCATCCACACCACCAAGATCGATGAATACACCAAAGTTGGTCATGTTTTTGATAACGCCCTCCAATACCTGACCTTTTTCGAGGTTGTTCAGGATTTGAGCACGCTGCGCTTCCAGGTCTTTCTCGATCAGAACTTTGTGCGAAACAACAACATTGTCATTTGCATAATTGATCTTAACGACCTTAACCTCCATTTTCTTGCCAACGAAGATGTCGAAGTCACGGATCGGCTTCACATCAATTTGCGAACCTGGCAAGAACGCTTCGACACTATAAATATCAACAATCAGACCACCTTTTGTCCGGCGCTTAACGAAACCATCGATAACGAGATCTTCGTCAAGTGCTTTCTGAATTTTCTGCCAGGCAGTGATTACCTTCGCTTTTTTGCGCGAAAGCACCAGCTGCCCATTCGGATCCTCTTGATTTTCAACGTAAACTTCAATTTCATCCCCCATCTTCAGGTCCGGCATATCCCGGAATTCAGAAGCAGGTACTAAGCCATCCGACTTGAAACCAATGTTGAGTAATACTTCCCGATCCGTTATCCCAACGACGGTTCCCATTACTACTTCTTTTTCTTTAACCTCCGACAACGTGTTGTCGTAGAGTTCCAACATTCGGTTGCGTTCTGCATCCGAATAGCCACTTCCAAACCCTTTGTTGTCTGCCCGGTCCCAATCAAATGCCGGTAGTTCGCGTTGCTGCGTTTTGCTCATAAAAAAATGTTTCCTGACCCACTCAGTACATCAGCCCGTAGGTCAATGGCGGACTGACTTTTGGTTATAAAAATTTTGCCTTCAAAAAAGGACTGCAAAGATAGCAATTGCATTCCAAAAAAAGTTTCAGAATTAGCAAAAGTCTTTGAAATAGAGCGAGAAAGGATAAAAAAGCAGAAAGGATTAAAGAGGAAGACACGTAGTAACACGCCTTTCCCTTTCATCCTTTCTGCTTTTTTATCTTAGTTATCCCTATTTATCGAAAAGCCTTTTCTTTTTTAGCTAAAAAAGGCATCCAGCTTTCTTCGATAGATCCGGAAAATTCGCGTAAAAAAACCAGAAACGTAGGTTTGAATGGTTTCTGGCGGAGTCTCATGTTAGCTTCATCAGGCGTAAAGTCGCCTTTTCTGGAATTACACCTTTTGCAAGCGGTGGCTAGATTATCCCAACTGGTTTTGCCTCCCCTCGATTTTGGAAGCACATGATCCAGTGTTAGTTCGTCAGTTGTTCCGCAATATTGACAATGATGACCGTCGCGTTTAAAAATATTTTGCCGTGTAAGCATCACTCCTTTATAGGGAAGATTCACGTACCGATGTAATCGGATTACCGAAGGCATCGGAAACTCGGCGGAGACGGTACGTAGCATGAACTGCTCAGATTCGGCAACGAGTTCAGCTTTGTCTAAATAAACTAGCAGGAATGCTTTGGGAACGGAGCAAATGCTCAGGGCACTGTAATCTTGATTTAAGACTAATACTTTCCTACCCATATACGTTGTAGATGCCTCTGTACGGTAGCAAGTTACAGACTTATCCACATAACGGCAATAGGTCAGAAAAATTTAGTTGAGAGATTTTGTCTACTAATAGCTAATCCGCTCGTAGCGATGAAGCTTAACGCTACGTCTAATAACGCTCTCGTTGTAAATCACGCTCTACGTCTCTTTCTTTAATACTCTCTCGCTTGTCGTAAAGCTTTTTCCCTTTCGCCAATGCAATTTCGATTTTCGCAAAACCACGATCATTGGTGAAAAGCTTAACAGGGACGATTGTTAAGCCCTGATCTTTTAGTTTCTCGGTAAGACGCTTAATCTCACGTTTAGTTAGAAGTAGCTTACGGTCGCGGAGAGGTTCGTGATTATAATGAGTCCCTTCGGTATATACCGAAATACTCATCTGACGAATGAGGAGCTCGTTATTATGGATTAAACAGTAAGCGTCCTGCAGGTTTACTTTCCCTTGCCGGATGGATTTAATTTCAGTACCTGTCAAAACAATCCCGGCTGTGTACGTTTCTAAAAACGTATATTCAAACGAGGCTCGACGGTTCCGAATATCAACTTGCTTTACGATAGAAGCAGAAGCCATGTACTACGTTATATATTTATATCGCTGATTACCAGGCACGATCTTTTCAAATGAACTAACAGAGGTACGAAAGTAGCTTGGTACGAGCAACAACACTTGAAATTAACAAGAGGTTTTATAACCGGCAGAATTTCGTTTAGAGCGACGAATAAACCCGGCTTACCGAACACTATGTTCAGCGAGCCGGGTTTATTCGTCGCTCATAAATCAACGTACTTTATTTTTTCGGCTTAGCCTGGTACTCTTTATTCAAACCATCAAGAATTGTCTTTGTCCGGTCGGCCGACGGATCGGCAAATAGAATACCACCGCCTTTCGTATATCCCAGTACAAACTCATATTTATTCTGAGCATTTATTTTCTTCAGATAGTTGTAAATCTGGTCGTAAAGCTCTTTGTTTTTGTTCTGTTCTTCAACAGCCAGATTTTGGGCTGCCCGTTCACGATAGGCTAAGATGTCCTGTTGCTCTTTCTGAAGAGAGGCTTCGGTAGCACGACCTTGCTCCTGAGTCATTGTAGCAGCACGCTGCTGGAAAAAAGCTACTTTGTTTTGGAGGTTACGTCCTTTAGCAGCTAAATCGTTCTCTAGCTGAAATCGTCTGCTTTCAAGTACTTTCTGTGTATCTTTAAAATACTCGTATTTAGTTAGCAGCGAATCCACATTCACGTAAACAATAGCTTTTCCTTTTGCTTCGACGGGGGCGGTTATAGCGGGGGTCGCTTCGGACTTGCGGTCTTTAAAGTGTAGGTAATATAATATAGCTACGGCAATTGTCAGGACGACGTTTAGAATTAATGAGGCATTCTTCACAGGAAACAGATTGGTTAGTGACAAGTTTATCCCACAAAGGTAGAGGGATTTACGATTTACGAGACACGATGTTCAATTTGATTTATGACAGTACGCCAGACAAAGAACCCGGAAAGTCCTGCCATTCCACCAACCAGGCCTCCTATTACGGCCGTTATTAGCAGTGGAATCATTATGTTATTCGATTTAAATAATAATTCGCCCATACGACCGGTAAATATGCCATCAGTACGTGTGTGAATAAGCAGGGCGTAACCTATCCATGTGAAAGCTGTTCCAATAAAACCATACAAAAAGGCTTGGCCACTATTATTACTACGCCAGTAACAAATAATAAAAGCAACAATAGCTAAGCTCCACCAGGGAAACAATATCTGGCTTAATAGGCTAAGAATAGCGATAAGAATAATCTGAATCATATAGTAATACTATTGGAAGCTGGTGATACGTCGTTAGATCGTTTATGATTGTTCAGCTACGTTACTTTAACGTCATTTTCCAGCTAATCCGATTATTCTTTTCCTGTGCTGACTGTAGGTAAAGTAATTCGTTCAGTTGCCCTTTTTTCCAGGTTTCAATCATGTTTTGGTAATAGGGGCTCCCCGGATTACCTGACTGCCCGCCGGGATAAACGCCATATGCTTTCGGTTGTGGACCTAACGCAACAACCATTCGCCACGATGGCCCAGATCGTTCATTGGTTGCATTCACGATTACGTTCCCCCCGCCTACGTCGAGATCGAGTACGCTGAAAGCATCGACTCCGGGTAATAGATGACGTATATCTGTACCTTTATGCATACCCCAGGCCCAGCTCTTTCCAACAGGACCATGCTTTTTGGTTAGCGTATCGCAGGCTGATTGGAAACTTTGGCTCAATAAATAGGGTAAATGTTCACGTGCCGGTGTTTTAACGTTATTAAACCAACGTGAGCCCGAGTCGCGTTGCATCAGGGTTAGTGTCCGGTCAAACGATGGAAACCGCATCGGTATCGTATCACCTCCATCGAATTCATCGGACCAGACGGCTTTCATGAACTGGTTCATCCATTCTGTAAAAATGGTTGGTCCAACTTCTCCGGCATCGTTGTTACGTTGCCATTGCCGAAGTATTTGCGAAGCTTTGCGCTGCTCCTGACTCAGTCCCTTTTCTGACAGAATTGGCAAAATAACAGGCAACACATCAGCAGCTCTAAGATTATACGTATCATTCTGAAGCTGGCGCAGACTGTCAGCAGTAGCTCCTCTCATAGCGGCAAGACGCTGGTTGATTCGATGCCCGCGCTCGTAGGGAGCAAACTGCCAATTTAAGTAATATGGGTACGTCGGATCAGTAGAGAACTGATTTGCAGAACTAACAAAACCGCGGGGAGGGTTTTTCACAAGCGGGTTCTGATCAGCAGGAATATAGCCATGCCAGTCATTCAACGGGTTAGTCCCGTCCAGCAGAAATTTACCCTGATCTTTCCATTTTAGCGGAAAACGCCCGTTGGGCGAAATCGCTATGTCATTTTCGTTATCAGCGAAGATAAAGTTCTGCGCAGGCGCTACGTAGTAAGCCAGTGCTTTTCGGTAATCACTAAAATTTTTTGCGCGATTCAGCAGATAAAAGCAGCGCATTTCATTCGACGGCTCATGTGCAATCCATCGAGCGGCATACCCTGTCGGAATAGTTGGCCGAAAGGGCTTTGCACCCGGCTCATAAACCAGTGGTCCATGATGCGTATAATATACCGTATCGATTACATCGGATTTTCCTTTAACCCGAATGGTTTCAATACGTTGTCGGACAGGTTTCCATTGATTATTGTGCCAGTATTGCCGGCGTGACGCATCCCGAAAACGAATCGCATAAAAGTCGAGCACATCCGCTGCTACGTTCGTAACTCCCCAGGCCACATCTTTATTAAAGCCTATAATGATATTGGGTGCGCCCGGTAATGAGGCTCCATACGCGTTTACCGTTGGCGAAACTAATTGGATCTGATACCAGATAGACGGTAAGCTTAGCGTTAAGTGAGGATCGTTCGCCAGAATCGGATGGCCAGTGGCTGATTTTTGTGCCCCAACGGCCCAGTTGTTAGAGCCGATATCTGGATTAGCCCGATTAGGAAGCGTACTAAATCCAGGTGCGGAAAGAGCAATCAGATTAGAAAGTGCACTGTCTTTAGGCGGATTCGGTACTGGTAGCGGTTTAAAGTCCCACTTTGTGCCGACCGGGATAATTGGATCTTCATGAACAGGATAATCCGGGAATAAGTCCGTGGTGATCGCTTTGCCGTATTTTCTTAAAATATTCGTCATCAACAAATCATCAGCGCCACCGGCTAATGTGCTGCTCATCTGTTTAAGTAGAAGTGCACATTTGAGTGGTGTCCATGGCTCTGGACCGTAGCCTAATAATTTATATTCGATGGGATATTGTGCGGGGGTAAGTTGTTCGATCCAGGCATTAACGCCAGCTGTGTAGGCTTTAAGAGCTTCTCGCGTCATGGGATCACTCTCCATCCCTTTCAGTGTTTGTTCTGCCCCATAGACCATTCCCAAATGGCGATTGAACCGGTCCAGCTCAAGCGCCTTGTCGCCCACGAGTTCGGAAACACGTCCTGCGGCTGCATGTGTCTGAAATTCCATTTGCCAAAGTCGATCACGGGCTGTCAAGTAACCCTGAGCAAAGTAAAGATCATGGTCATTCTGGGCGAACACGTGCGGAACAGCCATATCATCAAATACGACTGTAACAGGTGATTGTGTACCCTTCACGGTTATAGTCTCATCGGTATTATTAATTGATTCAGCATTTTGCCAGAACCCGACAAATGGACTTAACAAGGGTCCCAAAGCAGGAATCCCGCCCCAGGGACGATTTAATGCCCAGATAAGTACAACAGTTAGCACTGAAACGATAACAGCCTTTGCGTAACGCATAATGGAAAAATATACGTAGTGAACCCGAATGCAAATTCAACGTGTATGTATTGTAAGAGAAGCATTTACCCAGAGTTTTTAGCATCTTCTCCCAAATACAGCTTACTTATTCTATAGAGGCTGATATATAGAGAATTTTACTTGAAAAGCAGCAGTATTTTTGCACATCAGATCTTTAAGTCTATATGCGTCTCGCTGTATCGTTGCTTTCTATAGCCAGTCTCGGCTTTGCTCAACCCGGTTTCGATCTGGAAGGCCATCGAGGTTGTCGGGGTCTAATGCCCGAAAATACTATTCCAGCTTTTATGAAAGCGATCGATTTGGGGGTTAATACGCTGGAAATGGACGTAGTGATCAGTAAAGACAGCCAAGTTGTTGTTTCGCACGATTTCTTTTTCAGTGCAGACTTTAGTATACGCCCCAATGGGAAACCGATTGATAAACGGACCCAGAAACGTTTGCTACTATATCAGATGAATTACGATGAGATCAAACAATACGATGTAGGTTCAGGCGGCAATCCTAAATATCCGGAACAACAGAAACACAAAGCTTATAAGCCGCTGCTTAGTGAAGTTATTGACAAGGTCGAAGCGTATCGCAAAGCCCAAAACCTACCAACGTTTTCCTACAATATTGAAATTAAAAGCGATCCTTCAGAATACAATATAAGTCAACCCGAACCAGCGGCCTTCTGCGATCTAGTTCAGGCAGTTATTCAGGCAAAACTATCTCCAGAGCGAGTAATTATTCAAAGCTTCGACTTTACAGTTCTAAAGTATTGGAAGCAGCAGATCGACGCCAACAAGTATCCTAAAATCAGGCTATCGGCTTTAGTCACGAATCTACGTAGCCCAGAGAAAAATGTAGAGAAACTCGGCTTCATGCCGGATATATACAGTCCTTACTATCGTTTCATAAATCAGAAAAAGATTTCCCGTTTGCATGCGCAACGTATTCAGGTTATCCCCTGGACGGTAAATAAACAAAAGGATATGAAACGCTTAAAAATGTGGGGTGTTGACGGTTTAATAACTGACTACCCAGATCGGGCAATCGGTTTGTAAAAACTAATTACTACTTTCGTGAGTTTCCAGAACTAATCAATCCAACAAGCTTGGGTGATGCGCATGTGGCTTTATGACATTGCTTAACACCACACTAAAATGGCTCTTACAAAGGCGGTTGCCACGTATTGAAGCAATGATGCAACACCCTGGTGTGGTGCAACACAAGGTCTTTACGCAGCTCATTCGTGCCGGTAAACGTACGGAATGGGGACGGAAGCACGCCTACAAATCTATCCAGAGCATTCGCGATTTTCAGCAACAAGTACCCGTATCGAGCTACGAAGATCTTTTTCCGTATATCGAGCGTGTTATGAAAGGCGAGAATAAGGTTCTCTGGCCATCACCCGTTCGCTGGTTTTCAAAGTCATCGGGCACCACCAACGCACGTAGCAAATTTATTCCGGTCACAACCGAGTCCCTTGACGAAAGCCATTTCAAGGGGGGTAAGGATATGATGGCCCTGTACATCATGAACAACCCTGATAGTCGGGCTTTTGAGGGAAAAGGCCTTTCTATTGGCGGTAGTCTCCACGCAAATCCGTATAGCACAAACAGTGCCGCTGGTGATGTATCGGCCGTCGTGATGAAAAACTTACCTAGCTGGGCCCAATACATTCGCACGCCCTCTATCGAAGTGGCTCTGATGGATGAATGGGAAGCGAAACTGGAGCGAATGGCTGAGATTACCTCGCAGGAGAACGTAACAAGTATGCTGGGTGTGCCAACCTGGGGTTTGGTTTTAATCGACAAGATCCTGGCTCGAACCGGGAAATCAAATATTCTGGAAGTCTGGCCGAATTTTGAGGTAATGATGCACGGCGCGGTGAACTTTCAGCCCTACCGAGAGCTATTTCAGCAACAGGTGTTTCCCTCGAAATCGGTTCGCTATCAGGAAGTGTATAATGCATCGGAAGGTTTTTTTGCCATTCAGGATGATCTGAAACGAGTGGGAGAAATGCTGCTCATGCTCGATTATGGCATTTTTTACGAATTTGTACCGATGGCAGAAGCGGATCAGGCTTTTCCCAAAGCTCTGACCATCGATGAAGTTGAACTAGATAAAAATTATGCCCTCGTTGTGTCGACGAACGGTGGACTGTGGCGTTATAAAGTTGGCGACACGGTTCGTTTTACATCGCTCTATCCTCATCGACTGAGAGTTAGTGGCCGAACGAAGCATTTTATCAACGCTTTTGGTGAAGAGGTTATCGTTGAAAATGCAGAAACAGCTATTACGCGTGCCTGCCAGGCTACAGGCGCCGTTATCACCGACTACACCGCCGGACCAATTTATATGGGAAACGGCGCCAGCGGTTGCCATGAATGGGTCATTGAGTTCGCGCATGAGCCCAGCAGCCAGCCACAGTTCAACCAGATATTAGACGAAACACTACGTCAGATAAATTCTGACTACGACGCCAAACGATACAACGATTTAGTGTTAAAACGCCCTCGTATTCACGTAGTACAGCCCGGTACGTTCTACGCCTGGATGAAACAGAGAGGAAAATTAGGCGGTCAGCATAAAGTACCCAGACTAGCTAATTCACGCGAATATCTAGACGATATTCTTGGTCAGGTACTTGAATTATAGGACTATAACGCTCTGATGCTCAGAATCAGCCCAAACTCTGCCTGTTCAGAATAACAACTAACTTTGTATCGAACGAAGCGGTTACGCTGGCTGTTTATTAATAGAAAGCGCTATAAAACCTTTATTAATAGCTTTGTTCGGTTACTTCTTTTTGGGCTAATGAAATCTTTCGATATACCTGACTATTACCGTAGTAGCATAATTACCCCTCTGAAAGAATTTCGGCGAAAACGGGATAAACTAAAGCGGGATTTCACGCCTACCATGCTCGACTTCGGGCCTGTGCGGTTATTGATTGCCCGTCATTTTGGTTTTTGTTATGGAGTCGAAAATGCCGTTGAAATTGCTTATAAGGCGATCGCAGAAAACCCGGGCAAACGAATATTTTTGCTTAGCGAAATGATTCATAATCCCGACGTCAACGCTGATTTACAAGAACGTGGCGTACGGTTCATTATGGATACAAGCGGTCGTCAAATCACGCCGTGGACTGACCTTCATCCCGAAGATGTGATTATTATCCCCGCATTTGGAACAACGCTAGAAACTCAAAATCAACTGGCAAAGCTGGGACTAGACGTAGCAAAATATGATACAACTTGCCCATTTGTAGAAAAAGTATGGAATAAAGCTAGTCAGATTGGTCAGAAGAATTATACCGTTGTCGTACACGGAAAGCCCAGCCACGAAGAGACCCGTGCTACGTTCTCGCACAGCAAAGAAGCAGCTCCGACGGTTGTGGTTAAAGACATGTCTCAGGCTCAGCGGCTAGAAAAGTATATTACTGGTGAGTTACCAATTGAGCAATTCTATACGGAGTTCTTAGGACAATATTCTGAAGGATTCGATGCGACTCGAGACTTACAACGTATTGGTGTCGTGAATCAAACCACCATGCTGGCCTCTGATACGCAGGGAATTGCCGATTATTTGAAGCAAGCGATGATTCAAAAATATGCTCTATCGGGCGATGAGGTCGAGAATCATTTTGCCAATACCCGCGATACGCTCTGTTACGCAACAAATGACAATCAGGATGCAACGTATGCATTACTGACGTATCCGGCTGATTTTGCAATTGTGGCCGGCGGTTATAATTCCTCAAATACATCCCATATCGTTGAACTCTGTGAGGCTAAACTTCCTACGTACTTTATCGAATCAGAGCAAAAAATTCTGTCAGATAAACTAATTCGGCACTTTGACGGGCATGCTAAACAGGAGATTGTCACAGAAAATTTCATTCCTGAAAATCGGCCAGTGACAATAGCGCTTACCTGCGGAGCTTCTTGTCCGGACGCCGTTGTAGAAGGCATCTTGCTTAAGCTTGTTAGCTTTTTCCCCGATGCACGTACTGTTCATGACGTAGTTGGTGACGTAATGGAAACGAGCAACTCTTAGTCTGTTCAGGAGGGAAAAATCCAAGGGAGTGGCTGGTTGCTGTCATTACGTTCTCATTGCACTCTCACAGTTATTTCCCGGCTTTCATTGTGCAACTGATCCAGCGCGGTAATGGCGTACACGTACTTCTTTTTAGGGTTGGCTAGTTTATCCAGAAAGCGTGTCGTTGATCCGCCTACACATTTTGCTACGATACAGCGAGGGTCATTTAGACGAATCCGGGGCCGCTGTCCTTCAAACCGATACACGAGATACGTAGCAGCTCCATCACCATCGCGAGCTTCGGATGGTTTCTGCCAGACAAGTTCAACACCGTCAGGTGTAACTGCCGCCTTCAAATCATAAGGTGGTAGTGGCGGAATACTATCCAGCCAGGGCATTGTAGGAACCAGGGCCAGATGCCGGTAAAAGTTTGTTTGTAGCGAATCATTGATAGCCATTGGATTAGCTTTCAGGTTCCTGGCGCTGAAAAATACGCTACCCAACACCGTCTTCTGCTGACGATTATATCGCATCTGATCGGAAAATTCAGTGGGCCGCCACCAACCCGGATCACGTTCAGAGCCACGCCCAACTCGATATGCTCCGTGGCCAATATACAATTGACAAGTGCTATTCGTACAGTTACGTGTCCACCAATCGACTAGCGTCTTATAAGGGGCACGCTCAAATTCGGAGCTGAAATAAAGCTGTGGAACAATGTAATCGATCAGTCCTTCGCGTACCCATTTGCGGGTATCAGCGTAAATGTCGTAGTATGACTGCCCACCCCTGGTAGCCGAGCCTTCAGGATCGCTGACCTGGTTTTTCCAGATGCCAAATGGACTAATCCCAAACTTCACCCAGGCCTTGTTCGCCCGGACAGAATCCCGTAATTCGGCAACAAGTTTGTTTACATTATCCCGTCGCCAATCGCCTTTATTCTTTATACCGTTAGAATAAGCCCGGTACGTACTGTCGTCCCGTAGCGTCTGACCAGCCTCTGCATACGGATAAAAGTAATCGTCGAAATGAATACCGTCTACATCGTACTCGCGCACTACGTTCGCAACAATGCCAGCAATGTATGATCGAACAGCTGGTATACCGAGATTGAACAGTTTACGTCCACCATAGGTGAGCATCCACTCCGGTTTTCGATGTATGATATTAGTTGGCGCTATGTTCGAATATTTGCTATAAGTTGCCCGATCCAGATTAAACCAGGCATGAAACTCCAGACCGCGCTGGTGAGCCTGATCAATCATAAATTCTAATGGATCATAAAAAGGTGCCGGCGCCAGGCCCTGTTGTCCGGTAAGCCACTCTGACCACGGTTCTGAACTTTTTGCGTAAAAGGCATCGGCCGCTGATCGGACTTGCACTACCACAGCGTTCAGGCCTATTACCTGATACTGATCAAACATCGAGACAATCTCACGCTGCTGATCAGCCACAGGTAATCCTTTTCGGCTCGGCCAGTCCAAATTATCGATAGTGGCAATCCAAACGGCCCTAAACTCCCGTTTAGGGGGAGGTGGTGTCAAATCAGTGATTTCGTCAAATTCCAACGTATCGACCGGAATAGGCGCCGGCGTTGGAATGGCCGGCTTGGGTGGAGCTGTATTAACCGGAAGATTTGGTTTATTCTCAACTGGTTTTGCGGGCACTGGCCTGCTTACTGGTGGCCGGGTGGGTGTTCGTTGAGTAACTACTGGTTCATTCCGGCGGCAACTATTGCCTCCCAAAGCGGTAAGGACCAAAAAAAAGTACGCAATTGAACGCATTCACAAAACAGATTAATCAACAAAAATAAAGATAGTCCGGTACACGCGAAAAAGTTATTTTATGAATCAGGCCGTTTTCAAGCCTTACTGTTTCAAGAGAAATCAAGGCTTATAACGGCCAATAACGTTCTTGTACTGAAAGCAACTTGTTACTTATTGCCTGTGCGTTCGTAAGAATAACGCGCTGTTGGTAGGTTTTCGCTCATTAAAAAAAGTTTGACAAATAATAAAGCAATTTGGTACCTAGTAGAATTTACTAAATATTGTGCCGAATAATACGTTAATACACAGAGTTTGTTTTGCCTTTCGTGAAATTTCACACTTTTTTAAGAATTTTCTATCGTAAAACA
This sequence comes from Spirosoma sp., assembly GCF_048594605.1. GTDB lineage: Bacteria > Bacteroidota > Bacteroidia > Cytophagales > Spirosomataceae > Spirosoma. The sequence goes on along the minus strand of NZ_JBMDWV010000401.1, from coordinate 44,795 downwards.
TGATAACTTTGTAAATTCTTGTAATCAAGCTTTAACAGATCACTTCATAAATATATGTCGAGCCATAAGTTAGATCAGATAGATCGCAACGTATTAGAAATACTACAGGCTAATGCTAAAATCACCAACGCTCAGCTTTCCAAAGAAATTGGTCTTTCGCCTGCGCCAACTCTGGAGCGTGTAAAAAAACTGGAAACGTCGGGGATTATCCAGAGCTATCATGCTCAGTTGAGCCGGGAGAAAATCGGCTTAGGGGTTACTACGTTTGTAATGGTTACGCTCGTAGGACACAAAAAAGATACGACTATGTCGTTTGTGGATAGGATAAACGAGATTCCTGAAATCATTGAATGCCATCACATCACAGGCTCGGGCGACTTTTTATTGAAAGTGATTTCCAAAGATATATCAACGTATCAGGCGTTGATGCTTGACGTCATTAACGAGATTGATGAAGTGGCTAACACGCAGACGATGGTAATCATGTCTACGTTTAAAGAAAGCAAGGTACTACCCATCCCCTGATTGTTATAGAAAGAATAATAGCCCAGGAATAGCTATATTTAGTCAGCTTTATTCCTGGGCTATTCTTCTTTTTATATCGCTTTATTTCCGCTTCCGGCGTTCCTCTCTGCGTGTTTTTTTCGCGTCATCCAGTGCTTTTTTTGCCTCTTTATACTGGCTGGATTTCCGGTCTGCTTTGTCCATAACTTCCTTGAAGTAGGTTTGAGCGAGATCGTAGTTTTTTTCTTCAGTAGCTATTTTCGCTAAACCCAGCACGGAAGACCAATAATAGCCCGCATTTGTGGCATTGGTTTGCTTGGCAAAATCGACGGATAGCTGATAGTACTTCTTCGCTTCCGGCAGATTCTTATAGAACAAGTGATTGGTGTAAGCAAGTATATAGGCCGCTGTCCGTCCGCTTACGCCTTCATAACCCGACTGGCTCCGCTCTATCTTAGCCAGCATATCTTTAGAAATACGTTCAGCTTCGTTCAAACGACCCGTAACAAAGGCTGAACGAGCGTAATAACGCTCAAAGAATGGATTATCAGGATATTGCTCATGCATGTATTTCGACATTTCATACGCTTTATCGTACTGATTTTCCATACTGTAAATCTGAACCAGAAAATAACGGGCTTCCACACGGGTGTAAAAAGCGGTATTTGCTGTCTTTTCCAGTTCTTTAATACCTCTAGTTTTGTTCCCTTTGGGAAAAAACATCAGAATCGGCTTTAGCAATGGATAATTTTCTGGTATCCACTGCGCATAGAAGTCATACATTCCATCACCAAAGAGCAATTCAGGGCTGAAATCGGCATTTCCTTTGCATTTCTCGAAATATTTGAGGGCATTTTTACCCGCAAAAGTGGCTTTCGTCCATTTTTTCCGCTCAGAATACAATCGGCTTTTAAAGGCATAGGCAGCGGCCAGAAAAAAGGCGGGTTCAAGCTTGTTGTCGCTTTCATCGTAAAGTTTTTCACCTAACGTAATGGTCGTATCCATAAGCGCCAGGCAACGGTCGTCGTAATCCGTTACGTCCGTGTTGGGAACAATCTTCCACCATTCTGCCAAGCCCATTAAAAAATAAGGCATTGGGTGCTTGGGATACCGGACCCGTAGCCATCGAAACTCCTTGTCGGCATCGTAAAACTTGTAATTATACATCAAATTGATAGCCTCTGCCGACTCAATTTGAACGCCAGGATGTTTCAGAAGACCATCATATTTTTTATCAAAAGCCGACGGATCGTAAAGCTGAGCTTGTGCTATAGAAGCCAATCCAATCAGCCATACCGTCAACAATATGTTCTTCATTTGTTAAAAAGTGCTTGTAGTAGTATATCAACGCAAACCGAGAGCAGACCGTTTGCCAATGCGTATTTTTCACGTAATTTTTTGTCCGCTAGACTCTTGACGGCGTATCTTTGACACCCTGAAGATGCCAAAATGATTACAATCAGAGACAAAAACTTCGTCCCGCTTATTGAAGCCGACGCCATTCAGGCGCGGATTCAGGAGTTAGCCAAACAAATTAATCAGGAGTACGCTGGTAAGCAGCCGTTATTGGTAGTTGTTTTAAATGGCGCGTTCTTGTTTGCCGCTGACCTTGCTAAACATTTAACAATTCCCTGCGAAATCACGTTTCTTCGTGTTTCCTCTTACAAAGGCACGGAGTCGACCGGTCAGTTGAAAGAAATCCTGGGGCTGACGGAGTCCATAACTGGTCGGGACTTAATTGTGATTGAAGATATTGTCGATACGGGTAAAACGCTCCACGACATATACAACCAGCTTCAGACTCACAACCCTACGTCGGTAGCCATTGCTACGTTGCTGTACAAGCCAGCAGCCCTACAAGAACCCATTGACTTGCACTACGTAGGCTTCGAGATTGAAAATAAATTTGTTTTGGGCTACGGACTTGATTATGACGGTCTAGGGCGAAATACGCCCGATATTCTGGTATTGGAATAATTACCGATCTACTTCTCCCATCACTACGTCAATAGAGCCAATAATAGCTACTAAATCGGCTAGCATAGCACCCTGACTGATTTCGCCTATAACTGACAAATTGTGAAAACAACATGACCGTGCCTTGCAACGTACCGGTACGTCAGACTTACCATCAGTGCGAAAAAAAAAGCCAAGCTCCCCTTTTGCACTCTCCGCCCGAGCATAGAAATCCATTGCCTTCGGCCGGATTTTCTTAGGAACTACAGCCTGAGGATCGTAATCGCGCGTACGGCGATAATTACCTGTAAGTTGATCCAGACATTGCTCGACAATGTGAATTGACTCATGGCATTCCAGTACACGAACATTATTACGATCCCAACAGTCGCCTACAGTACCCATCTGCCCTTGTCCGATGGGTATTTCAAAGTCAAGCTCGGGATAAACAGAGTAACCATCCACCCGTCGAAGATCATACCGCAGGCCCGAACCACGTAGCATTGGGCCTGTACAGCCGTAGTCAATAGCTACAGACAGCGGTAGTACGCCAACATTCGCAGTACGTTTTACAAAAATCTCGTTTTCGATAACCAGTTGCTGTAATTCAACCAGTTTAGGTTTCAGGTACGTAATAAATTCTCGACAGCGCTCTTCAAAGCCCACCGGAAGGTCATAAAATAATCCGCCAACCCAAATGTAATTGTAAAGCATACGTGCCCCACTGACCCATTCCAGCAAACGCTGAATGTGTTCACGGTCGCGCATAAGCCACAAAAAAGGCGTATAGGCACCAATGTCAAGAGCATACGTACCGATTCCAACAAAGTGAGCTGCAATACGATTTAGTTCAGCCACCAGCACACGAATGTATTCAGTACGTTTTGGAATGTCATCCTGAATACCAAGCATTCGCTCCACGCCCATAACAAACGCGTGTTCAGAATTCATAGCAGCCAAATAATCGAGTCGATCTACAAACGGAATCGTCTGATTAAACGGGAGCATTTGCGCGTGCTTCTCAAAACACCGGTGTAAATAGCCCAAATGCGGTACTACATCGACAATAATTTCGCCATCAGTAACAACCTCAAGACGTAGTACTCCGTGAGTAGATGGGTGCTGAGGGCCCATATTCAGAATCATTTCTCCCTCAGCCAGCATATCGGGCCGGTACAGTCCAGGTTCTGATGCCCGGAAATGGCCGGGTGCGTATTCGTATTGAATTGTTTGCGTAGTCATCGGAACACCAAAGGTCGAAACCGGAAGGCGAAAGTCAACGCTTCTTTTTTATTTCCAACGTAACAACCTCAAAAATCATTACTTTTTACTGATACACAGTTTGCTAAATAAAACATTTTGCGTACCTTTGCGCTCCTTATCGAGAAAACAGACTTTAGCAATGGCAAAGAAAGGCGCCAATAGAATCCAGGTTATTCTGGAGTGCACCGAGCAAAAAGACAGCGGTGTTCCCGGCATGTCCCGGTACATCACCACGAAAAACCGGAAGAACACGCCGGCTCGTATCGAACGGAAGAAGTATAACCCGTTCCTGAAGAAAGTAACGCTTCATAAAGAAATTAAATAATCAGTCAATAGTTGTTAGTCAATAGCTATTAAATTGCTATCGATTAACGCATGACTACTAACGATTATATAAACAATGGCTAAAAAGGTAGTTGCAACCCTGAAAACGAAGGACAACGGTAAATCGTTTGCGAAGATTATCAAAGCCGTTAAGTCGCCTAAAACTGGCGCTTACACCTTCAAAGAAGAAATGGTCCCGGTTGATGAAGTACAGGCTGCGCTGAAAGCTTAAGCTTTGATGCCATCAACTTTCTGTGTAAAAGCATAAGTCCCACAGCCTTAATCGGTTTGTGGGACTTTTTTTTATCAAAAATCGGTTAGGTCTGTTAGTGAGTCTGTTAATCAGGGGTTTTCTGTAAACCAAACGTAGCATATTCACTAACTGGCCACATTCACTAACTCTTCACATGGCTTTATTCGGTTTTTTCTCGAAAGAAAAGAAAGAAACGCTCGACAAGGGCTTGGAGAAAACAAAAGATAATTTCTTTTCTAAACTCGGCCGAGCGGTCGTCGGCAAATCGATCGTCGACGAAGAAGTTCTGGACGAACTGGAAAATGTTTTGGTTTCGTCAGACGTAGGTGTCGAAACAACCGTTAAAATCATCAAACGGATTGAAGAGCGAGTTGCCCGCGATAAATACATGGGTACAGATGAGCTGGACCGTATTCTACGTGAAGAAATTGCTGCCCTGCTATCTGATAATAATACAACTGATGTAGGCGATGATTTTGCGTTGCCGGCTAACAAAAAACCATACGTAATTATGGTTGTGGGCGTTAATGGCGTAGGCAAAACAACGACGATTGGTAAGCTTGCTGCCCAGTTTCATAAGCGGGGTAACAAAGTTGTACTGGGAGCTGGTGATACGTTCCGGGCAGCCGCCGTTGACCAGCTCAAGCTTTGGGGCGATCGCGTAGGCGTGCCGGTCATCTCACATGGGATGAATACTGACCCATCAGCAGTTGCCTTCGACGCGGTAAAGAGAGCCGCTGAAACCAGCGCTGATGTAGTAATTATCGATACCGCTGGACGGCTCCATACGAAAGTTAATCTGATGAATGAGCTGACCAAAATAAAACGGGTGATGCAAAAATTCACTCCCGATGCTCCTCACGAAGTATTGCTTGTGCTTGATGGTTCAACAGGTCAGAATGCGTTTATCCAAGCTACTGAGTTTACCAAAGCAACCGAAGTGACCTCACTGGCTATTACCAAGTTAGATGGTACGGCAAAAGGTGGCGTTGTTATTGGCATCTCAGACCAATTCAAGATTCCGGTTAAGTATATTGGTGTTGGCGAAAAAATAGACGATCTGCAAACATTTAATAAGATGGAATTTGTTGATTCGTTTTTTAAGAAATGATAACGCGTTTATTTAAAAGGCATGGCAAATTCCTGTGGCTAAGCACTTTATGCCTGTTTATCGCCAGTTTAGGATATGCTCAGAAACCCGTTCGTAAGAAGGCGGCAAAGAACATACCTGCGCAGGGAATATGTGGGACAGTGATCCTGAAACAGGGAAATTTTATGCCTGGTCCCGATAAGCCAGCCCGTAAAGGCCAGCCCATCGAACGGGAAGTGCTGGTATTTCCTTTGTTGAATATAAGTCAGGTTGAACAAGGAGAAAGTGGCTTTATTACATCTGTTCGGGAAGCAAAACCTGTTAAAACTGTCAAATCTGACAAAAATGGAAAGTTTTGCGTAAGCCTGCCTATCGGCAGATACTCCATAATTATACAGGAGCCTAAAGGCTTATATGCGAATCTATCTGATAGCCAGAATAATATATTTCCTGTTAACGTAACAAAAAACCGTCGATCAGACATAAGAGTCGAAATTTCGCATCAGGCGGTATTTTAAATAATGCGAACCATTCACTACAGTGGTGAAGTTTCGCTCTGAATAGCAAGATCGCAGGTACAAACCTGCGTTAGTTAGATGAAAACCAAAGGAATACGAACAAATAAAATAAATATTGTTACGCTTGGTTGCTCGAAAAATCTAGTCGATTCGGAGGTGCTATTTACGCAGCTTAAGGGCAATGGTATGGACGTAACGCATGAGTCGAAGAAAGATGACGCGAATATTGTTGTCATTAATACTTGCGGCTTTATAGACAATGCCAAAGAGGAATCCATTAATACGATTCTGCGCTACGTTGATGCGAAAGATGCAGGTGTAGTTGATAAAGTTTATGTAACGGGCTGTTTATCACACCGATACAAAGACGAATTGGAAGTTGAACTACCGACTGTTGACGCGTGGTTTGGTACGAACGAGATGCCTCGTTTACTAAAAACGCTACGTGCCGACTACAAGCATGAATTGGTTGGTGAGCGGCTACTTACGACTCCTTCGCATTACGCTTATCTCAAAATTGCTGAAGGTTGCGACCGCCCCTGTTCGTTTTGCGCCATTCCGCTTATGCGTGGCAACCACGTATCGCGTTCCATTGAGGATTTATTGACAGAAGCTAAATCATTGGCTCGGCGTGGCACGAAAGAACTAATCTTAATTGCGCAGGACCTAACGTATTACGGTCTGGATCTTTATAAAAAGCGTAACCTCGCTGACCTTATCAATCAGCTTGCCGATGTTGAAGGAATTGATTGGATTCGGCTGCAGTACGCATATCCATCTGGCTTCCCGCTGGATGTATTAGACGTAATGCGCAATCGGCCAAACGTCTGCAACTACCTGGATATGCCGTTACAGACGGGTTCGACAGAATTGTTGAAAATCATGCGACGGGGTATTACGCGTGAGAAAACGGAAGCTCTGATTTATACGATTCGGGAGAAAGTACCGGATATTACGTTGCGCACAACATTGATTGTAGGACATCCCGGCGAAACTGACGCTATGTTCGAAGAAACGTACGACTTCGTTGAAAGAATGCATTTCGATCGGATGGGCGTTTTCACATACTCCCACGAAGAAAACACGCATTCTTTTTCAATGGCCGATGATATTCCGGCCGAAGTAAAGCAGGAACGGGCCGATGAGCTCATGGAACTTCAGCAAGGTATATCTCAGGAGCTTAATCAGCAGAAAATGGGTAATACGTACAAAGTTCTGTTTGATCGCAAAGAAGGAGGGTATTTTATTGGACGTACTGAAGCTGACTCGCCTGAAGTTGATAATGAAGTTTTGGTATCAGCTAGTCAGTACGTTCGGCTGGGCGATTTTGCTAACGTTAGAATTAACCGTGCTGAAGACTTCGATTTATACGGAGACGTAGTTTCCTGAATTTTATAAACCTGCAAGCGTATCAAACTCCGAACCTTGCGGTTTTTTCTGTTGTTGAGCCGAATAAATCCCAACCCGCATGGACTGTCAGTACCTGTCACTTGCCTCAACGGGCCAGTTTTCGTCACTCTTTCTCGATTACATCACACAAAAAGATAAGCTTACGCCTTTTTACAACCGCTTTCCTACGTTAGCAGCTTTTCAGGAACAAATAAAGGAGAAAGCGTTTGATGAGTCGAAGCGCCAAATTCTTGTTGATACGTTGGAACGACAGTACCAATCCATTGCTAATAAGCCTGATTTGTCGGTACTTCTACGTTCTAATACGTTTACAGTCACAACAGGGCATCAACTGAATATTTTTACGGGTCCGCTTTATATTGTTTATAAACTGATCACGACCATCAAGCTGGCCCAACGGTTAAAAGAAGCCTATCCAGCTTATAACTTCGTGCCTGTATATTGGATGGCAACTGAAGACCACGATTTTGCCGAGATCAATCATTTCTCCATGTTTGGCAGAAACTATGACTGGCAAACTGAACAACGAGGTGCCGTCGGGCGGATGAATCCGCAGGAATTAGAAGCTCTTTTCAAGAAAATTCCTGAGAAATTAACCCTGTTTGAAGACGCCTATTTAAAGCATGGCACCCTTGCTGATTCCGCTCGTTATTACGTTAATGAACTGTTTGGTGCAGAAGGCCTGGTTTGTCTGGATGCCGACGATGCTGCTTTGAAACGCATTTTCGCGCCAATCATGCGCGACGAACTTATTAACCAGCAATCGGGTGAGTTAGTCCAGAAGAAAACCGAGCAATTAGAGAGCCTGGGCTACAAAACGGTTATTACGCCCCGCGACATCAATCTGTTTTACTTAGATGATCAGCTACGCGAACGTATTGAGCGCAAAGAAGATGGAACGTACCGGGTGCTTCACACTAAACTAAAATTCTCAGAAACTGAGGTGTTAGCTCTGTTAGACGATCACCCTGAGAAATTCAGCCCTAATGTAGTGCTACGTCCTCTGTATCAAGAAACTATACTACCAAATTTAGCCTACATCGGGGGTCCGTCGGAAGTACCTTACTGGCTACAGCTAAAGGGTGTATTCGAGCATTTTGAGACAACATACCCCCTACTGATGCCGCGCAATTTTGCTATGTATGTCCCATCGGTAAGCGCCAAACGTATTTGCAAATTAGGTTTAACTCCAGAAGAGCTTTTTCAGGATACGCTTACTCTCAAACGAGAATTTATAGATCACCATACCCGTCACTCACTCAAGTTCGATAACGAGAACAAGACCGTCAACAAAGCTCTGGATGCTATTCTGCATAAGGCACAGATGGTTGATCCAACGCTCGAAAAGGCGGTTCTGGCCGAAACAAAGCGATTTGCTAATGCGGTAGCCCGACTTGAGAAGAAAATGCGCCGGGCGGAAGAACGCAATCAGGAGACGGGAGTCCGGCAATTATTAGCCGTTAAAGAAGAGCTGTTCCCAAACGGTGGCTTGCAGGAACGTAGCGAAAACTTTCTGACGTTTTTCTTGAACGATCGGACGTTTTTACAAAAAATGCTGTCGGTCTTTGACCCATTTGATTACCGAATGCAGCTTTGCCTTGAGTAATACTGACGTTACGTTCAATGAATAAAACGCAGCTACGGCATGAATATTTAGCAAAACGGAAAGCGTTGACTGCTAGTGAGGTAAAGCGACGTAGCCAACTCATAGCCTGGCGTTTTCTCGATTTTTTAAGAAAAAAAGATTTATCTAACGCACCCACTACGGTTCATACATTCCTACCAATTAAACGTCAGAATGAAATCGATACGTGGATAATCATTAGTAGCCTTTGGGACAATTACGCTGATTTACGAATTGCAGTGCCCGTTACAAATGTTGCAACGCACACGTTACATCATTACTCTTTAGTTCAGCAAACTACGCTTATTGAGAATCACTGGGGTATTCCTGAGCCGGCAACCAGCGATCAGTTACCAGTGGCAACTGTCGATATCGATATAGTGCTAGTTCCTTTACTAGCTTTCGACCAAGTAGGTCACAGAGTTGGCTACGGTGGAGGTTTTTATGACCGATTTTTGAGCGAATGCCGTGCAGATTGTTTAAAAATAGGATTGTCCCTGTTTGATCCTGTTAAACAAATCGAAGAAATTGAGCCGACAGACGTATCGTTGGAAGCCTGTATAACGCCAGATCAGGTCTGGCTTTTTTCATAATAAATTAACTGTGCGTCAAAGTTTTGCCGTATTTTTGCACTCCAAATTGGAACGCGGATACGTATCCGCATTTATTAACTTAATAAAAGCGGGTTTATACCGCATTAGCTAAAATGAAAATCGCAGTCGTTGGCGCCACAGGCCTTGTCGGTGGCGAAATCCTAAAGGTGCTGGAAGAACGTAATTTTCCGGTAACTGAACTCATTCCTGTTGCATCCGAGCGTTCGGTTGGTAAACAGGTGGAGTTTAAAGGTAAACCGTACACGGTTGTTAGCTTTGAGGATGCCATTGCTGCTAAACCTGCCATTGCCATTTTCTCGGCGGGTGGCAGTACGTCGTTAGCCTTAGCTCCAAAATTTGCGGAAGCAGGTATTGTTGTTGTTGATAATTCATCGGCCTGGCGTATGGACCCGACCAAAAAACTGGTTGTCCCTGAAGTGAACGCTGATGTACTAACAGCCGAGGATAAGATTATTGCTAATCCTAACTGCTCGACCATTCAGATGGTTGTTGCACTGAAACCTCTGCATGATCGCTACAAAATCAAGCGTGTCGTCGTTTCTACATATCAGTCTGTAACAGGGACGGGTAAAGCAGCTGTTGATCAACTTTTTGCCGAGCGTAATGGGGATAACGAATCGACGAAAGTGTATCCGCATCCAATCGATCTAAATGTGTTGCCGCACATTGATGTTTTCCTCGATAATGGTTATACAAAAGAGGAAATGAAGATGGTTAATGAAACCAAGAAAATTATGGGTGATGAATCGATTCAGGTAACAGCTACAACGGTACGCATTCCAACCATTGGTGGTCATTCTGAAGCGGTCAATGTTGAGTTTGAAAATGATTTTGAGCTTAGTGATGTCGTCACCATTTTAACTAACGCTGAAGGCGTTGTAGTACAGGATGATCCGAAAAATAAGGTTTATCCTATGCCGCTAACCGCTCATGGAAAAGATGACGTATTTGTGGGGCGTATTCGTCGTGACGAAAGTCAACATAATACCCTAAATATGTGGATTGTAGCTGATAATTTGAGAAAAGGGGCTGCAACCAATGCTGTACAAATTGCTGAATATTTGCTGAAAAACAGCTTGGTTGAAAGTGATCCAGTAATTGCGTAAGCATCTCAGACTGCTTTTAACACAAAAATCCTGCTGACTCAGCAGGATTTTTGTGTTAAAAAGAACTAACTATGTGCCGTCAGCCCCAATCGCTCATAGATGTAGGTATTTAATAAGTATAGCTGGTCAAATAATTTCTGGAAATTACTGCTTATCAGCTAGTTATTGCAATGCAATTGCTTATTGTATAGCTGATATACTTTATCACGACTACGTTTTAGCCGCATTTTAACCGCACTTTCAGAAATCTGATACTGCTCACCAATTGACTTAACCGACATGCCCTGTTCATGCTTAAGTCGCAACAACTTTGCCTCCTCGACAGGAATTTTATTCATCGCTTTTTCTAATGCATGCCATTGAGCAAGGAAGTTATCTGACTGGTCGGGCTCTATTATTTCCTGCGTGTAATTCTCCACCAGCGGTTCAGTATTCATACGTTTACTTATCCGTAGCTGGTCAAGGCAATAATTATGAGAGATACTATATAACCAAGTTAAAAAGGCAGATCGATTTTGAAACGTATCTAATTTACAAAAGACCTTAATGAATATGTCCTGCGTAAAATCCTTCGCAACCTCAGGGTCCTTTGTCATCGATAGGCACTTCTGATAAACTTTAGTAGCGTATCGATTATAGATAGTATCAAAATTATCTATTCCATTAAAACTGTTACATATGTTAAAATTATTATGTTTTTCCGTAAAAATCGTCTGCATAGGTCGAAGAAAAGAGTTGATAAGTGATTACAAAATGAGGAAAGCTTAACGAATTGCTAAGCTGAATTTTCAGGAAACGAATTAGAACTTGTAAACTGGAAGATAATTCGTCTGCATAGTGGGCGTGATTTGTTTGTGATAAATTGACTCCAAAGTTCCGCCTATCGCCTTGAAAAAGACTGGTACTTTTATATCAAAAACAGGTACATATGTACCAAATACCAAAATAAAGTCTTTAACAGGCTTTTTTTAAATACCCAATCAGTCAGTATAATTGGAAATCATCCGTACACCAGATACATCTCCCTAGTGGCCTTTCGCAAAAGCAGAAGGTGTCAATTGATAGAGCTTACGAAAAGAACGGGCAAAATAAGATGGGTCTTCGAAACCTACCCGGTAAGCCGTTTCGGCTACCGAATGCCCTTGCCGTAACATTTGTGCAGCTCGTTTAAGACGATAATTACGAATAAATTCTCCCGTAGATAAGCTGACCAGAGCTTTCAATTTACGATGCAGATTCATACGGCTCATACCGCTTTCCAGAATCAACTCCTCAACGCCGAATGTAGCGTCATCAAGGTGATGCTCAACAATCTGACAAAGTTTTTCTATAAGGGGCTCAGTAACGGGGCCAGAAACTGATGAAGAATCAGGATTGGTTATGTTCGTCAGTACCCAATCCCTTAGTTGTTTACGCTGTTCCAGTAAATTACGTATCCGCAATTGTAACTCTTGAACATGGAACGGTTTAGCAATATAATCATCAGCGCCTGAAGAAAGTCCCTGCAATCTATTCTCTATCGATACTTTAGCAGTTAATAGAATAACAGGAATGTGACTGGTACGTGGGTCTTTCTTTAGCCGGTTGCATAATGTATAGCCATCCATTACAGGCATCATCACATCGCTGATTATTAGATCTGGCCCTATCTGAAGCGCTTTTTCTAAGCCTTCACCACCATCCGAGGCTCTATAAACATTATAGTGATCTGGTAAATTATCAACTATGAAGTTGCTCAACGCTACGTTATCTTCTACAACTAATAGAATTGGGGATTCATCAGAATGAGGTTCCTGAACATCCGTATCCTGAACAGGTTCCGTCTCTATGGTATGTACTAATCCAGGCTGTGCTTGTGCTGATACAGCAATGGCATGGCGATAAGGAAGATCAATGATAAACGTAGTGCCTATACTCACCTTGCTTACTACCTGAATAGTACCTTGCTGAATCTCGACTAACTCTTTTACAAGCGCTAATCCAATACCTGCACCATCTTGCTGGTCAATACTGGTATTGTCAATTTGATAAAATAGATTGAAAATATGAGAAAGTTTATTCGCAGCAATTCCGATACCATTATCCGAAATCTCCAGGCGTATGGATGACGTTATTCCAAGGCCTGCATTGGTACTGATGAGTTCATGACGGCTATCAATCATTAAATTCATTGTAACCCGCCCGCCCGAAGGTGTAAATTTCAATGCGTTTGCAAGTAGATTATATACTATACGTTCAAGCTTTTCAGTATCAAACCAATAGTAAGCCTCTTTACATTCAGTACGAAAAAGAACCTGAATTCCTTTCGCCGTAGCTTTCGGCTCAAATGATTGTACTACACGGTTTAAAAATTCAACTAAATCGCCCTGGCTTTCCCGCAATGTCAGAACATGAGCCTCCGCTTTCGATAGCTCCAGTAACTGATTAACCAATCCTAATAACTGGTTTGCATTTTGGTTAATTATTTCTAATTGCTGCTGAACGGCTATATCATGCGTACGAAGCATCAGCTGCTCAACAGGGGCAAGAATTAAAGTCAGCGGAGTTCTGAATTCATGTGTGATGTTTGTATAAAAACGCTTTTTAATGGCATCAATAGACTTAAGTTGTTTCGATTCCTGTTCGCTCAGATACGAACGTATCAATACGTAACAAACTCCTAGGCCAACGAACACATAAAGTAGAACGGCCCACCAGGTGGCCCACCAGGGAGGCTTAATAATTAAGGTAAGCTCTCGAACATGCTTACTCCATATGCCAGAAGTATTTGATGCATTAAGCAACAATTTGTAATTGCCCCAGCGCAGATCGGTATATTCTGCTGTCGGGTGGCTAATTTCAACCCAATCCCTGTTAACACCAGTCAATAGATAGCGATACTTGATTTTACTTTGCCGATTGTACTGCATTGCAGCAAAAGCAATTGTAATGAAGTTCTGATCATAGTTCAGTTCCAAATGATCCATCGCCTGCGCAGGTAGTGAATCTGTCAAATCGTCAGCCTGAATGGACCGATTGTTAATCTGTATATCGGTGATTTGAACAGCGGGTTGATACGTATCTTCATGTAATTGATGTGGATAAAAGGAGGTAATCCCTTCTAAACCACCCAGTAGAATTTGATTATCAGGCAGATGCAAATAATGAAAGCGATTGAACTCGTCGGCGAGCAGACCGTCTTCGTGGGTATAAATGCGAGTTTTAAATGTCTGCCGGTCCATACGGCAAATGCCCTGGTTAGTAGCAATCCAAAGCAGCCCCTGCTGATCGGGAATTGCCGCGTACACTACATTATTGGGTAATCCATTTTGCGTAGTAAATCGTCGGCACATACCTGTCCGCTTATCTAACCGGCATAAGCCACTGCCGAATGTACCAATCCACAGAATGTTTTTATCTGCCGGGTCATCAAACAGACACAGTAATTCATTGCTACTAAGACTGGTATCATCGTTAAGTTCGTGCGTGTAGTTCTTAATGTCACCGTTCGACCGGTCAACTCGATAAAGACCATCCGTGCGGGTTGCAATCCATAAAGCACGTTCGTCTACTGTAAGCTGAAGTATGTACCCTTTTACGCCATAGCTCTGACTCGATCTATTCCTTTGGCCTTGTGCTTTAGCGCGAATTGGAAAATGAAAAGGATGCCATTTACTACTTTCATAATACATCGCCATCGAATCTGTAACAACCCAGATTTGCCCGTCAGGATCTGTAGCCATAGGATCAACAGGATCAGTCCAGGCATAACGTAGCAAAGGTGGTTCCGGAAAAGGAATAGGCACCACCTGTTTTGTATGCAGATCAATTTGGTACACCAGATTTGTACCCATATTGAACCACATTTTTCCTGCTTTATCGAACGTATATCGAAAATTGTAAGGAACCGCTCCGTTAGGAATCGGAATCTTTGTGATTCCCAGAGTTTGAATTAATAAATCGTGGTAAAAATCACGTTGATAAGGAATGGCCCGAAACAAATTTGCTCTGAGATTGTATTTCAGCACACCAGACTTGTCTGTCCCTGCCCAAAGAACGTCAGAGCGATCAATGAACAGACTACGGAATTTTGCTTTCTCTATGCAACGGGCCAGTAATGTTACACCAGTCTCTTCGTTGAAACGTAGTATGGCTTCGTGTTGATCAAAATACTCATTTCCCTGGCTGTCAACAACAATGCTGGTGTGATGCCAGTCGGTCTTTGCTTTAGAATTCGTAACAGCAGGTATCGAGACCGATCGAATCAGACCTGCTTCAGGCTTTACTAAAAAGATATAGCGGCTGGAAACGACCAATAAATCGCCGTTTTGTCGAAGTTTAATTCCGCGTATATCATTGGCAGGAAGCGGATACAGTACAAAACGATTCAAGCGCTGGTCAAGGCGGTAAAGGCCTGTCTTGTTAGACATCCACATATGCCCTTGCTTATCCTCGACAAAAGCACTGAAGGTAGGGAAATACCCTGGAATGGATGGCCTTTTGTATTGATTAACATGCTGATTTTCAGAATCAACACAAAGAATCTTATCGGATAAATAACTAATCCACAAAAGACCCTTGCGATCTATATACAGCGCATCTATAATATCGGACTTATTATCCAACACTCGCTTAAAAAAGGGCTGATGGGATATATTGGTGAAAGTTTCCCTAAGAGGGTTCAGGATGTCAATGTCATTATGGTCACTGAGTATCCATATATGTCCCTTTTGATCAAGGCCCAAACCGAAGAGGCTGGAAGATGAAATTCCTGGCTTTGTATCAGTAGACGGCTGAAACACCTTGAAATGATTCCCATCGTATCGGCACAGGCCGTCACGCGTAGCCATCCAAATAAAGCCTGCACGATCCTGCAAAATGGCTGGCACAAAGGCTTGTGGTAACCCTTGATGATCGTTGATTATTTCAGGTTTAAGCAGTGGCAACCCCTGCGCCCTCACCGGCACCCCATGTAAGTGAATCATCACAAACAGAAGGTAAATTACCGGTAAGACTAACGGCCAGCAAAAATTCACCCTTAGTCGCATTAGTCTCAAAAGAGAAAGTCACTGATATAGTAGTGGCAATATACAAATATCGCACAAGTGAACAAATCTACATTTATTCATAAACATCGTAATACAGTAAAGAATCCGCTACTGTTGGGAGCTTTGTTGAAGAAACCGTTATAGAAACCAACACTTCGCTGGAGATACGATATGGACGGTTAGACGCCAATACGGGGTGAAACTTATAGAAGCTGTATGATGATTGCTGGAATTTAACTCAATCCAGGCGTAAGCAAATTAGGAAAGTCGTTCAGTAGAGTACCAACATCAAAAGGTGGTAGACAACAAAAAGAGACGTAGCTTGCTACGTCTCTTAAGAATCGTCGGGAAGGCGGGATTCGAACCCACGACCTCTTGCACCCCATGCAAGCACGCTACCGGACTGCGCTACATCCCGAATGGGACTGCAAAACTAATGCATAATGAAGAATGTACAATGGATAATGGTGTAGAATTTCCTGAATCATCCATTGTATGTTCTTCCTTAGCTATTAATTCTTACTGCTCCCTTGCCTGGCAGGCGAAGATGTAGCTCGTTGCTGCATAGGGTTGGGCCCTTGAGAACTCTGTCTCTGTCTAAACAACTGAAAGCGTGTTGGCCGAGCAACACGTGGGAACGAGTTATTCTCGTCATCAATGTCAGCTATTTCCTGAAAGGGATCGAGCGTCCACTGGCTGACTTTCTTGCGCGTCGCGATTACTTTCTTAATGGACACATCATTAAATCGCCATATTTCGGCAGGAAAACGGGCAACAGAGTCCGTACCATCTTCAAACTGCATATGAATAATAACTGGCATAGGCAGACCCCCTTTATTCTTCAGCGATACTGTATAAAAATTGGTACTACCATACGATTCAAGCGCCTTACGTTCATCTTCACCCAACGTTGCCAAATAAGCCTGATATTTTCTCTTATCTTCATCCGTAACCGCATAAGGGTCATAACTATTATAGAAATCCTTCATTGTTGAATCTCTGGCGATAACCGTCTCGGCTTGGGTTGCGGCATCCCGTTGTTTACTGATTGTGCCAGCCCGACGTTGTGCTTCGGCTTTAGCAGCAGCTTTACTGACCGTTGGATCGCCAGAATCCATCTGGAACCAATCTACCTCTACAAGATCCTGATCAACAGGCTCAACGACGTAGAACCATCCTTTCCAAAACCAGTCCAGATCAACGCCTGAGGCATCCTCCATGGTACGGAAAAAATCGGCCGGTTCAGGACTTTTGAACGCCCACCGACGCGCGTATTCTTTGAAGGCATAATCGAACAGCTCGCGACCCATCACTGTTTCCCGAAGAATATTTAACGCTGTAGCTGGTTTTGCATAGGCATTTGGCCCCAAGCTAATCACATTGTCAGACGAAGTCATAATAGGTGATAGTACCGCTTTATCTGACTTCATATAATCAACAATATCCCGTGGTTCTCCCCGACGAGACGGAAAATTATAATCCCATTCTTTTTCGGCCAGATATTGACAGAATGTATTTAGCCCCTCATCCATCCAGGTCCACTGACGTTCGTCAGAGTTGACAATCATTGGAAAGAAATTATGTCCTACTTCGTGGATAATAACCCCGATCATACCGGCTTTTGTCTGAGCGGAATATGTACCATCCGGCTCGGGGCGCCCTCCGTTAAACGAAATCATTGGGTATTCCATACCGCCCCCCGCCGTAGCATGACAGGAGATAGCAACAGGATATGGATATTTGATCGTACGGTTTCCGTAGGATTTTAAGGTATGTTCAACCACACGGGTAGAGTATTGACCCCATAGCGGGTTACCTTCCTTTGAATAAAAGGACATACTCCAGATTTTTCGGCCATCGCCATACACATCTGTCTGCATAGCATCCCAAATGAATTTACGGCTGCTGGCAAAAGCAAAATCCCGTACGTTCTGGGCATTATACACCCAAGTTTTCTTACCATTTGCGGCTCCCGGTTTAACTTTCTCAGCAGCCTCGGCCTCGGCTTGCGTAACAATCAAAACAGGCGTTTTCGACGTAGCGGCCTGTGCCATGCGTTTTTGTTGCGTAGCCGTTAATACTTGTTTATAATTCTGGCACTCACCCGTTGCGCCGACTACATGATCACTAGGCACCGTAATGGCTACTTTGTAATTACCAAAAATAAGTGTGAACTCCCCTTGACCTAAAAACTGCTTATTCTGCCAGCCGTTGACGTCGTTGTAAGCGCATAAGCGTGGGAACCAGTGAGCAATGAAGTAATTGTAGTTGCCGTCTTTGGGGAAAAATTCCATTCCACTACGTCCATAATATTCAGTAATGAAATAGTTCCAGTCAATATTAAACGAATAGCTACCACCCGGCTTTAAAACCGCTGGTAAATCGATTCGCATCATGGTCTGATTGACGGTGTATTTGATAGGCTTGCCTGATTTGGCATCCTTTACAGCCGTAATCTTGTAACCATAATCTTTTTTTGGATCCAGGTTGGTTCGGGCGGGCGAATTCAAGTTGACGAGGTCATTCATACTCATACCTCTGGCGGGCGAATCGCCTGTCCGCGTTACGCTTCCCGTTGAACCTTTCGCAAAATAATTCTGATCAAGCTGGAGCCAGATAAAGGGTAATTCATCCGTTGAATTGTTATGATACGTAACGATTTCCGTACCAATAATTTTTTGATTCGCATCATCAAGCTCTACTTTGATGTCATAATCTGCACGATTCTGAAAATAATCTTTACCAGGCGCCCCCGCTGCTGTTCGGAACGTATTGGGTGTGGGCAGCATTGGCCCTAGTTGTTCAAAACGCGTATTCGCATTTTGAGTAGCAGCCGGGGTCTGAGCCATCAGATTGAACGAGCCCAGGGATAAACCGACCAGCATGAATATAGTTCTCATAGTTTGTAGGTTGTGCGTTAAAATAGGTAGCCTTTAATTTCGACCAGTTCCTTGTCTGGCGGGTGCCTGCTGACGCTGTTGCTGCATAGGATTTGGCTCCGCTCCCCGCTGCCGTTGCCGGAATAACTGAAACCGCGTAGGCTGCGTTATGGGTGGAAATGAGTTGTCGCTGGTGTTGATATCGGCAATTTCGTAGAATGGATCAAGTGTCCATTGCTTCACCTTCTTGCTCGTTGCTATTACTTTCTGAATAGAAACATCGTTGAATCGCCATATTTCGGCGGGGAAACGCGCAATTGAATCTGTTCCATCTTCAAATTCCATCCGTACAATGACGGGCATAGGCAGCCCGCCCTTATTTTTTAATGAAAGCGTATAAAAGTTTGTCCCTGCCTCAGCGAGTAGCCGCTCTTCGGCACTTAGCGATGCTACGTAATCCTGGTATCTCTTCCGGTCTTCAGACGTAACGGCGTAAGGATCGTAGCGATTATAAAAATCTTTCATAGTGCTATCCTGCGCTACCACAGTCTGGTCTTTACTGAGCGCATCTCGCTGCTTACTAATAGTGTTCATTCTACGTTGCGCTTCCGTTCGGGCTTCGGCCTTTGTTACGTCGGGATTTAGCGAATTTACCTGGAACCAATCCACTTTTACTAGTGACTGGTCAACCGGCTGTACACCGTAGAACCATCCTTTCCAAAACCAGTCCAGATCAACGCCTGAGGCATCCTCCATGGTACGGAAAAAATCGGCTGGTTCAGGACTTTTGAACGCCCACCGACGCGCGTATTCTTTGAAAGCATAGTCGAACAGCTCACGGCCCATTATGGTTTCTCGCAAAATGTTCAGGCCCGTAGCCGGTTTAGTGTAAGCATTCGGACCGAACGTGTTGCCGGGAATATTATCCGAACTGCTCATAATAGGCACTTGTTGCGTCGAATCAAGCTGCATATAGGGTACAATATGCTGTGGATCTATACCAGTAGCCGGATAATCAGCATCCCATTCCAGGCAGGCTAACCCCTCCAGAAAGCTGTTCAATCCTTCATCCATCCACGACCACTGACGTTCGTCGGAGTTCACAATCATCGGAAAAAAGTTGTGTCCTACTTCATGAATTACCACGGCAATCAGAAAATTTTTAGTACTGACCGAATACGTACCGTCGGGTTCAGGCCGGGCGCCGTTGAAGCTGATCATCGGATATTCCATGCCGCCCACAGGTCCATGAACCGAATACGCTACAGGATAGGGATAAGCAATGGTCCGACGAGAATAGGAACGTAATGTATGAGCGACCAGACGGGTCGAGTATTGTCCCCAAAGCGGATTGGCTTCTTTAGGATAGAGCGACATAGCCCAAACTCGTTTTCCTTCGATAGTAGGCTGCAGCGCATCCCAGATGAATTTACGGCTGCTGGCAAATGAAAAATCCCGTACGTTATCTGCTTTAAAAACCCAGGTTTTAGTACCGGCTGGCTTGCCCTTTTCAGCCGCTTCGGCTTCCGCCTGCGTTACGATCACTACTGGGTTTTCACCGGACTTATCACCCCGATTTTTAGCTTCATTCCACCGTTTCTGTTGCGTAGCGGTCAGAATCTGAGCTGGATTTTGTAATTCGCCAGTTGCGCCAACAATGTGATCATTAGGTACAGTAAGTGCGACTTTATAATTACCGAAGATCAATGTAAACTCTCCCCGCCCAAGAAATTGCTTGTTCTGCCATCCCGTTACGTCATTATACGCACAAAGTCTTGGGAACCATTGAGCAATTTCATATATATAGTTGCCGTCTTTCGGGAAATATTCATATCCACCCCGAGCGCCTACGCTTTTTACATCGACGATCTTGAAATTCCAGTCGACCGAGAACGTAACGGATTTGCCGGGTGCTACGGGCTGTGGCAAATCGATTCGCATCATGGTCTGGTTAATTGTGTATTTGATTGGCTTACCAGATTGATCACGTACTGCCGTTATTTTCTGACCATAATCTTTGCCCTGAATCGAAGCATTCGGATCAAGTTGGCGGAGGCTTGCGCCTTGGTGAGAATCAATGCTATTGGTCTGCGTTGATTTACCGATAGCATCCGGTTTAAATAAATTCTGATCTAACTGGAGCCACAGGAATGGCAAAACGTCCGACGAGTTATTATGATACGTAATGATTTCAGAAGCCGTTATTTTTTGATTCGCATCATCGAGCGTAGCTTTGATATCATAGTCAGCGCGGTTCTGGAAGTAATCTTTACCGGGCGCACCTGACGCCGTCCGGAACGTATTGGGCGTTGGCATCTGGGCCCCTAGTTGCTCAAAACGTGTATTGGCCCGTTGGGTAGGCGTAGCAGTCTGTCCCAAAACGGAGGTAACTGAAATGGCCAAACCAGCTATCAGCAAAATTATCTTTTGCATGTATTCAATTATAGTTGTTGATAAGTGTAACAAAAGTACAAAAAAGCTACGGTATGCTCTTGACGTAGAGCAGAATTCAGTCGCTACGTGGTTACAATGTCTTCACTTCATCAATTCGCCTAGATACTCGTTCTCAATAATAAGTGACAAAGCCATACCGGCTACAATCCCCGAAATTACCAGCGTCCAACGCAACCGGCTACTTCGCGCTACGTTCAGGATAATATAGGTCAGCGTAAGTATAATACCGACAATTACCAGTTGCCCGAGCTCAAGACCAAGGTTGAACGCTAGCAACGGCTTCACAATGCTAGCTTCCCGGCCTAACAGGCTACGCAGGTAATTTGAAAAGCCCATTCCATGAATTAAGCCAAAAAGTAAGGCCAGAACATAGCGACTCCGTTGAGTGACCGTTTTTGCCCCTCTTGACTTAGGCTCCTGGAAGAAGAAATTAACGACCGCTGTAATAAGAATAGTAATCGGAATAAGTAGCTCAATCAGGGCGGTTTTGTAATGAATAAGTTGCAGCGTAGCTAAAGCCAACGTAATAGAATGACCAATGGTAAAAGCCGTTACCAGGATTAAAACTTGCCGCCACTGCCCAGGTGTGTAAATAGCACACAGAGCGATAACAAACAGAATATGGTCGTAACCGCCGGGGTCGGTAATGTGATCAAAACCTAAGCGTAGATAAATCAGAAAATCGTCCATATCTTATTCCTTGAACCAATCTGCGTACATAACGTAATTGTTGGCTGTCCGCTTAAATATTTCCGCCTGTTCTGGTGAGACCGTTTTAAGAAAACGAGCTGGATTGCCCGCATAAATAGAGCCGGGAGGAACGGTTGTATTCTGAGTAACAATAGCCCCGGCAGCGATAATGCTTCCCGCGCCGATAACGGCTCCATCCATCACAATAGCGCCCATACCAATCAGTACGTTATCCTCAAGGGTGCACCCATGAACCACAGCGTTGTGAGCTATGGATACGTAATTTCCGATAGTGGTTTTAAAGCGTTGATACGTACAATGAATTACTGCGCCATCCTGAATATTTGTCCGGTCACCGATTTTAATGGAATTAACATCGCCACGTATTACTGCGTTGAACCAGACCGTACAATCGCGTCCCATTGTTACATCTCCGACAATGGTAGCATTATCGGCAAACCAGCAGTTTTCGCCGAATTGAGGGGAAACTCCCCGAACAGATTTAATTAATGCCATATCGCAAATATAGATTGATCAATACTGTTTACCATTAGATTGCTCTACAAAGCAGAAGGGCTGATTCAGTGAATCAGCCCTTCTGCATGTTGCGCTAACAAGATTACTATTTCTTGTCAACTTTATCGGCCATTTTTTCAAACCAATCGCCAATATCGTCGACTGTTTTGTTGGCTTCTTTCTTCACTTTATCCCAGTCGTCAGACGTTGAACGTTGCACTTTGATATAAGACTCACGCAACTGATCCCGTTTGTCTTCCAAATCTTTAACGCGATCCTCACGTTTCTTACGGTCTTTGCGACTTTCGTTTTTAACTTCAGCCTTGGCCTCTTCGAGTTGCTTGTCGACTTTGTCCATCTGATCCGAAATCCGATCGCCTAAATCACGACGGTCACGGTCTGAAGATTGGTTGTTCGATCGGTCATTATCCCGATCATTCGACCGGTTGTCGCGGCTGTTATAGTCGTTGCGATTGTCCCGATCCCGGTCATCATTCCGGCGGTTGTCGCGGTCATCCATTCGCCGATCGTCATTCCGACGACTATCCCGGTCGTTATCGCGATCAGATGAGTTGTTCCGATCCCGGTCGTCGTATCGACGGTTGTCGCGGTTATTGTCCCGATCATTATATGAATTTCGATTATCCCGATTATCATAATCGCGGTCACGATCGGAATTACGCCCGCCGTTTGACCGATCATCATAGCGATCATTGTAAGAATACCGGTCATTATTGCGCCGGTCATTGTAGCGATCGTCCGACTGGCGATCATTATTCCGGCTATCATAGTCTGACCGACTCCGGTAAGAATCGCGGTTATCATAGCGATCACGGTCCCGGTCGCTATCATTATTACGATCGTTGTAGGAATACCGGTCGTTGTTCCGTCGGTCATCATAGCGATCATTGTACGAATCCCGATTATCGTAGCCACGGTCGCTGTAACGATTATTGTACGAATCGCTGCCTGACATACGGTTTGGCCGGTCAGACTCATAGCGATCATCAGATGAGCGATACGAATTACTGTAAGGGTTGCGATACGTACTATATGAATTTTCGTCGCGGTAGCTGTTACGGCTCATCCGCTGATCGTCATTGCGATCCCGATTTCTACGACTGAATATACTTCCTTCGTTTCTATCATTTCTATTATTATCCCGGTCCCGAGAGTCCCGGTCATCGCTTGTACGATCTCTCTGCACCATATCTTCCCGGCTATTCTGTGAATTGCCATAAAGCCATCGTTCGGTCGACGCACAGGATGATAAACCAACAGTAGCAGCCAGGAAGGCCGCCACTACCCATATTTTCCTTTTCATAACGTTGTAATATTTATAGCATCATTGAGTAAAACAGTTCAAAAAACGTACCAGTGTAGGTTTTGATACGTATAACCAACGAAATGGAGCAAATGTTGGCATTTCGTTCTACAATCAGCGTAGAATCACGTACCCGGTCAGTAGAACCGTTTACTAACGAATTGTAATAGCGCCAGCCCCATTATAGCTTCGATACTCGCCATTGTACATGGCATCGGCCGAAACTGGACCAACGATAAAACGACCTTTGGATACGGCTCGCGCCAGATAATAGAAGGTTTGTTCGGTGCCTGTAGCCTTCGTGTAAAAATTCATCCGGTCGTCGCGCAGATCGAAGTGCTCCGGAATTGAGGGGTTCTTAATCCAAGGCATATCCCGTGGTTCTGTTAACCGCGGATTTTCGACTTCCAGACCGGCCGGGAGCAGGTCCGTTATTACTACGTTTTCTACGTTTAGTCCGTTTGTGCTGGCAACCGTGATTTTCACCACAACTAGATCGTTCTGTCTAATTCCGTTTACAGGCAGGCCATCGCGAGTCAGATAGGTACGTCGCACACGTAGACCATTATCCTCATCTGAAATTTTTCCATTTGCAGGAACGCCCTCACTCTGAGCAAAGTAATACACATTACCGGTGCCATTAACCTGTAATTTAAGCGGTACATTTGTCGGAACGCGATTTAGATTTAAGATTGAGTTCGTCATACTCCCCAGCGATTTACCTGACGCCGTTAACGTAGCAGTAGCAGTGCTGTTTGCCGTTTGACGAGCCAATTTGCCCAGTGCCAGGAATGAGAAAGCGGCTTCCTGCGTATTAAGATAGGTATTCTGTTTCAAGGCATCCGATAGCTGCCTTGCCAATGCAGGAATCTGTAAGTTACCGCGATCCGTATCGACCAGAGCATCGAGCACGAGAGCCAGATTGCGTAGCGGAGAGGCATAACTTCCTCCCGTTTGGCGCTGGATTGTGTTGTCAGTAAATCGCTTTGGTAGCAGAGCCGAAAAACTGCGCGTATCACCAATTCGGAAGAAGGCTGCCGCGAGCAGATAACGGCTATCCGGCGTTAGCAAGCCGACATTTTGTTTATAATAGTTCATCGCCGATCGGTTCGGTTTTCCAGCAACCGACAGTACGTAAAGCGAATAAATACTGGTACGACTGGCTACTTTGCGCGCCGTTCGGCCACCGGCTTCATCAAACGTAACGTCGTTTTCAGTAGCCGGATTATTGGTAAACGAAGTCAGAAAATCAATGGCCGAACTAAGGACGGACGGACGAACTTCATAGCCTGCTTCCTGCGCTTCCGTCAAAAAATGAACGGCATAAGCGGTCGCCCATTCGTCTACATCTGACCGGCCTGACCTCGCGCCAGCCGCTGCTGTAATCATACCTGGCCACATCGTAAAACCTCCGTTCTGAACCTGTAAGCCTTCAACGGTCTGTATCGCCTGCCGGACGTTGGTAGTAGGGTTCAAATCACTCTCACCAGCGCGAACGAAGTATGTATTAGTCGACAACTGCTTCGTTAAATCGGCAAAGTAAATCTGCGGAAAGGCTTTCGAAATTGTCTGTTCTATGCATCCGTGTGGATACCCTAACAGATAGGATAACTCCCTACCATATTGGATCACGGGCGACCGACTTAACGTAACGCTTGCCCGTGCTGTACCCGGAAGAAAGTTTCCAGCCAATTGTAATGTTTGTGTTTTCCCAGCAGCCACCGCACCAGCCAACACTGTTTTTTGTAACGAAGCCGCCGGACGAACCGTTACGTCTGTTTTCTCCGTAAATGTTTCATTTAGTCCTTTGACCGTTACGGTGATAGAACCAACGCCAATTGCCTGTTTTGCTGACAGATGGAACGTAGCGCGACTTTCCCGGCCAGGCTGTATAGTGAGTTTCTGCGTGGTTAAACTGTCGGCCGATAAAGGGCCAGAGAGATTCAGTTGAGCCGTTACGTTTGCCAACTGCCTGGTTGTATTGCTGAGATTAACTGGCAGATCGAGCCGGTCGCCAGGTGATAGAAAACGCGGCACGCCAGTGCTGATAACAATCGGGTCGGCCACTTTTGTATTGCTATTGGCCGAACCAAACGCCTTGTCTTTATAAGCCACTGCCATTATCCGTAAATCACCTGAAAACTGCGGTATATCGATCGTAAATTCGGCTTCGCCATTAGAGCCTGTGTTCAAAATTCCACTCCACAGCGCCACTAACTTTACCCGACCATTGCTCAACGGATTCACCCGCCGTTCCAGATCATAGCCGTCCCCGCCAGTGCTTGAGACGGATTTTAACGATAGTTCGGGATAAAGGAGGGCATACAAATCATGACTTCCTACTTCGAGGGCTCGTTTTTGGTAAAAAAAGCCGTGTGGATCAGGGGTTTTAAAATTCTTAAGTTGCAGAATTCCCTCATCGACAACCGCGATGGTTACCTGGGCGTTACCTGCTGTTTTTACCCGAATCGTTTGTTTCGTTTTCGAACGCGATTGCGGGACGGCCGTAATCGCAACAGGCAGTTTAGTGTCTGCATCCTGCACTGGTACCGGCGCGAATCCGTGCGCAACCGTTAATGGCAGGTTGGTTTGCTCCCCATTTCGGTTGTCGATAGATCGAATAAGCGTCGCCGTTACGTAGACATTCGGCAAATGCTCGCCATTAACCGAAAAACTCCATTCCGCTGATTTATTGTTTGTTGTGAGCCAATGATGTTCCAATACCCGGTTTCGCTCGACGGTCAGGAGCAGTTTGCCATCAAAGGGTGCCTTAATCAGTACCTTGGCTTTGTCGCCAGATTGATACGTCGGCTTATCAAGGGTCATTAGTACCTGTCCTTCCTGGCTCACTTCAAACGATGAGGCCGACGTATTCCCATAGCCATACGCATAGAAACCCGTTGCAGAATAACCCGTTGCATTGGGCCGACGAACCCGAATTTCGTATTCACCCGAAACGGTTGGAACGTAGCGTATACCTGCCTTTCCATCTTTAAAGAGTAACGCATTGCTGTAAACTGGTTTTTCGCGTCGCCTGGTCGTGTATTTAAGCTGATTTCCGCCATCGTTGCGCTTCTCGATAACCGTTTGATACTCATACCGAACAACTTCAGCCAATGCCGAAGCGGAAGCCCGTAAGGTACCTGATGGGTCAAGTGCTAGTAAATCAACTGCAACAGGAGCATTTGTAGCAACGTAACGATCGGGCAAACGTATTCCGAAAAATGTATTCTGCGTCAGTACGTCGAACCGGCGAAGCCGATTAACCGGACGGCCGTTTTCGTCAAATACTGTTATAAAAAGTTTGGCTTCCAGCAAACCAATGTCCTGGTAAAGAGCCGATATCGGGAATCGTTCTGTTGCCTGCCCGTTCGCATTAGTACGTCCTTGTCTGAGTTCTTTCGGGAAGGCATCGCCCTGTTTGCCTGGCTCACTTTTGTCTTGCCCGGAAGGAATCGAAAAATCATAATCGCTGAATCCTTTAGGTGCAAACACTTTCCGTTTTAGCTGAAGCTCCATTTCATAAGCCCGATCAGACGCTGGCGGCCCAAATAAATTCAAAGCTGTGGCCGAAAGGGTAACTGTCTCGCCCGATTTGTAGCTGGTTTTGTCCGTGAATAAGTCCACTTTTATTCGATCAGGAATAAATTCCTCAACGCTAATTGCCTGAGACGTAAGCAGTACGTTATTTGCATTTAGTACTTCAATGGTATACGTTCCTGTTACAGCGGCAGGATTAAGTGTTACGTCTGTTACTACGGCCCCTTGCGCATTGGTGGTTTTGCGAAATGATCGAAACTCGCGTCCGTTCGGTGTTAGGATACGTATCAAGACCGGAATTTCGATCGGGTGATCCGCCGATGCGCTTGCACTCTGTCCGATTTGAGAACGGATAATGGTATTAAAATGAATCGTTTCACCAGGGCGATAAATATCACGGTCGCCGTACACAAACGCATCAAAACCCGATTCATTATCTCGTTTACCTTCTACCTCAAAACGCGACGTTTCGACTTGTGTATCAGGCAGGAAAAGAAAGTTAAAATCATCGTCTGTACGTGCTGTTACGAGAGCGATCTTGAATCCAGGTGCTTTTTCTCTCACTTTATCAAATTTCACAAAGCCAGTTCCATCTGTTTTGAGCGAATAAACCGATTGGTTATTGCTGCTGACCAACGTAACGTCAATTCCCTGTAATGGCTCAGCAGTCTGAATAGAATTGGCCCAAACCAGCACCTCGTCCTTTGTCTGGCGCGTAACCAACCCAATGTCCGACACAGAAACTAACTGATTAGCCTGTAAATACGCTTCGTCTTTCGAATCGACGGAGACCAGATAGACACCCCGGAGTGGATGCTCCCGGAAATTATTATCCTGATTCGGCAGGGCCAGATTTAAGGCCGATACGCCTTTCACTTTAGGCAGATCCGCCGTTTCAATCGTTTTGTTGACCAATACGTCGCTAAGCTCTCCCGACTCATCGCTGCCATAGCTGAACGTACCGGAAGGGCCCCATTCGCCATTCGCATTTTCCTTATACTCTTCGTAACGATTCGAGCGTAGGTAATGCAGGATATTATTTTCGTACACCTTCGCAATCTTAACCTGAACTTTTGGTACGTTGACGATAGCCAGCCCGATATTCCGCGCCCCTTTTGAGGAAAGATAAAGTGCTTTTTTACTGGCAAACTGAATACTCGCCGGCATTTTCCCGAAGAACAGATCGCGCGTTACTGATTCTTGCAGCTTAGTTCCCAATATGCCCCGGATTTGATCGGTAAGCGTCACTACGTACGTATCCGTTTCGTTGAAATCCCCGCGAATGATAAAGCCATTTTCTGTCAGTTCAGCTGTGCTTTCAACCTCTGGCTGAATGGTATAATACGTCTTCAGATCGGCGGGTTGCAGCTCCTGCGTAGTAACTACCCTAACTACGCCCTGCGGTCGGGAAGCCCCGTCTCCACCGTTGCGGCTACTTTCGAAACTGGTTTGCACGTCAGTAACTTCGATCGAATAGCGCGATGGTAGCGTACTGGTTTCCTCGATCGCTTCCTTACTTATGTAAGCTGTGTTTGGCACTTTTAGCCCTTCTCCAATCTTTATGGTCAAAGGTTGTTCATTCTTCAACGCTGGCGCATTCGGTAAGGTTAACGTAACAACGTTCTGGGCTTCGCTCGGCGACGTTTGCGCGGTGAGGACTTTCCCCTCTGTCGACAAGGACAGCTTTTCTGTTACGCTGGCCGACGTAACGGGATAGTTAAAATTCAACCGGGTTTTTGCAACGGGCTGCCCCGTTTCGCGCGAGCGCGTCCACCAATCTTCAACGCTGGTTAATTGCAGATAGGGCGTATGAAAAGCAATATCATCGCCCGAAACTTTAAGCTTTTTGTTATTTGAACGCTTGAGTAAATCGTCTGTCAGCTCGGCGCGGTAGTCGGTGGCTGGGTCAAACGCTTGTGCCGGCGAAAATACTAATTCATTCGGGGCTGTCCACTTAAATTTTCCACGTACCGCCGGTATGAAACGAACGTATTGCGTCGAGTCCCATTCGTTAAGCTGACTGGCCGGTCCGACGTTCTTGTTTAACGTAAAGGTCAGATTTTGTGTTTGTTGCACCTCGTCGTCGAAATTGCGGCCGACGACCGCTACCTCGTTGAATGACAGTCGGGAACACTGAACAAGAAATAAAGGAAGCAGCGCCAGAGGTATACGTGCACGGGTTCGCATAGAAATGGAAGAGAAAGCCGAAGAGTGACGAACAAATCAATTCAAAATTGCTCAGCAAGCGAGAATTTCAACCAACGACTTACTAAACGGTTACTATTGCGCGGCAGTAAACTGTACGTTAACAATCTTCCAGGAGCCTGTTACCTTAACCGATACGACCGAAAACGCGACTGTTGTGTCGAAAGCCTGCCCCTGAAGGGAACCGTTCGCTTTCCAGATACCCGTCATTACGGCAGCATCGCTATTGTACTGACGCGTTTCAATGTCTGAAACAGCGGCCGTTCCGACCACAAATTCGTCGCCCATTTCCTGCGTCAGTGCATCGCCGTCAATCGTTTCTCCATCGGCCCGAACGAAGCTAAAATCATTGGTAATCAACTTCCCTAACGTAGTACTATCTTCATCAAGCAATGACTTAAAAAACGCAATGCCCAGCGCCGTTGGGTCCTGTGTAGGATCGACTGATTGCTGAGCAAAAGCCGTTGTTGTGAGTAGTAAAGCGATAAGTAGTGTGAATAAATATTTCATGAAGTAAGTAATGGTTTTGACGAACAAAGGTCCGTCATTTGCAGCAAACCAGCGTACTGTTTATTCATTTCTGATAAGCAGATGGATATCTTTACTACGTCCTTTATCGTCTGCACACGAAATTTTTAGAGTGCCCGGCCTCGGTTTAAAAAATACGATGTCGCTCGCTTTGGCCCGCCGATACAGTTTATCATTCAGATACCAGAATACTGTTTGAACGTCACTGGCTGCCTGACAGGTCAATTGCATTTCGGCAGGTTGTTTCGCATTGATAAAATACTCACTTCCGTCGTTCAGGCTGGTTATTAGCGGAGCTGTTCCGCTTGCATCCTGACCTCCGAATACTCGTTCGCAGGCAGGATTATGAGGAGGAACCGTCTTAAACGGTACGTGACGGTTTTGATAAAAAGTTATAAGTTCTGGCGCTACGTTCGGATACGTCCGGCTTACGGCTCCACTGTCTGGCCGACAATGTGCACAGTAAGAGATTGTTTCTGCTACGTTCGTAAAAACGGCTTTTTGGTGCTGGCAGCGATGATATCGCGAAACGCCCATGATGCAATAATCGGTCACTGGATGCGTACAAAATTCGCCGGGAACATCGCCTGTTTCGGGGCAAATAAGCCTCATCGAAAGTCTGGAGTCTGAGCCGGGTTTCGGAAACCAGTTCGTTGACGAATTATAATCCAGTACGTTGAACAGCTGGAAAAGTAAAGGCGTAGCGGTGTTTGCTCCGCTCAATTCGGCGGCACCTGTACCTGAAAAGTTGCCGACCCATACGCCAATTGTATAACGCGGATTATACCCGATACTCCACGCATCACGGCGTCCATAAGAGGTCCCTGTTTTCCATGCGATACGTGGCAAGTGATAACTATTATCAAAATTATTAGGCAGATCAGGCCGGGTAATTTGTGTGAGCGTATGCGTAACGAGATAGGTAGCTTCGGACGAGAGAAGATTAACTTTATCAACGCTACGTTCAGATTCCGGTATAGCTTGAAGATGTAATGGCTCTAACCGTCCTGCATTGGCTAAACTAGTATAGAGCCGGGTCATCTCTTCCAGCGTAACCCCACAGCCGCCCAGAATCATAGAAAGCCCCAGTTCTTTTGCCTGCTTTTTTATCGACGTAAATCCGGCCTTTCGAAGTGTTGCTACAAGAGTTGGGGTACTGATTTCTTTCAATAGAGCTACCGCCGGAATATTGAGCGAGTTAGCCAGTGCAAATTCAGCCGTAACGGGGCCATTGAATCTTCGGTCGTAATTATCCGGCTCGTAGCCGCTAAAGTTCGTTGGTACGTCGTTAAGCTTCGTTTTGGGCGTAATAACTCCGGCATCGAAAGCCAATCCGTAAAGAAGAGGTTTCAGCGCACTACCCGGCGACCGAACTGCGCGGACACCGTCGACCTGACCGCCGTCTAATGTATTGGTAAAATCGGCAGAGCCAACATAAGCCACTACGTTGTGCGACTGGTTATCCACAATCAACACAGCAGCATTGTGGATATTGTAAGCGCGAATCCGGTTAGCATACTGTTGAACCAGACGCTCAGCTGTCGCCTGTACAGATGGATTGAGCGTCGAGTGAATGATGGGCTGATTTGGGATCTCGGCACGTAGCCGACGCGACAGATGCGGAGCCAGTTGGGGCGCATCCCGCCGATAGGCTCTAAGTGGTTCATGTAGTGCATCAGTAATGGCTACCTCATCAAACAGCTTACTTTTTAGAAAGCGATTGAGCCACTTATTACGCTCCTTTACAACGAGTGTATTTTGCGTACCCAATCGCAGACTGGAAGGACGATTAGGAATGATTGTTAACGTAGTGAGTTCAGCTAAACTCAGTAACGCCGGGGGTTTACCAAAATAAAGCAGTGAAGCCGACTTCAACCCTTCGATGTTTCCACCGTAAGGAATCAGATTCAGATATAATTGCAGAATCTCTTCTTTAGAATAATGAAGTTCCAGTTGCATAGCCCGGAACAGTTCGATCAGTTTGCTCTGATACGTCCGCTCACGTGGCTCCAGCAATCGGACCGTCTGCATCGTAATGGTCGAAGCGCCGGATGTTCGTCGGCCTGTCAGTACATTGCGGGCGGCAGCACGTATCATGGCAACCGGATTGAACCCAGGATGATAGAGAAAATATTTATCTTCTTTAAACAGAATGGCTTCGCGGAGTGTGGGCGTAATTTCGGATAGTTCGGCGTACATCCGCCATTTATCGTCCCGGCTTAAAAACGCGTGTAGAATAGAGCTATCGCGGGCTGTGATTATGGTGGCGTACGGTACATTTACGGAGCAGGGAAATAAAAAATCCAGGCCTAGAAAAATCAATAAGGTCACGGCTATGGTTTTCACCAGACGTAGCGACCAGAACCGTTTGGCGATGTCATGAACGTTCCTCAATATTGGCCTAAGCATTGTCATGCGTTCTGTGACTTCCTGACGTAGTGCAGGGTCAGAAAAGAAGCGTATATGAACGAAATCCCTTAATCAACGAAACCTACCGGTTAGCCGGTGCAATTTAAACAATGACGATTCAATTTTTCGGCGCGGCCCGAACCGTAACGGGCAGCAAACACCTACTCACTACGGCCAGCGGCACACAGATTCTTCTGGATTGCGGTCTGTTTCAGGGAATTAACACGGACGAGCTAAACCAGCAGTTCGGCTTTGATCCTGCGCAGGTTGACTACATGGTACTTTCTCATGCGCACATCGACCATACAGGCCTGCTTCCCCGTCTGGTGCGTCAAGGGTTCAAAGGCCCAATCTATACGACATCGGCTACCATCGACTTATGTGAAGTGATGCTCATGGATAGCGCCCGGATTCAGGTACGCGATCTGGAACGGGTAAACGAACGTCGGAAACGTCGGGGCGATCCAGAACTCGAAACACTATACGACGAGGCTGACGTGCAACGCGCGCTGGATCAAATGCGGCCTGTTGAATATCATAAACCGTTTATTATTTCCGACGAAGTAACCGGGCTCCTGACCGATGCTGGCCATTTGCTTGGCAGCGCAGCCGTCAGTCTCACTATCCGGGAGAACGGAATCGAAAAACAGCTTTTTTTTAGTGGCGATATCGGGCGACCAGATGATAAAATTTTGCGTGCACCTGATCCGTTCCCACAAGCCGATTACATTATCTGCGAATCTACTTATGGCGATCGTCTTCACGAAGCAGAGCCCGATATGAAAGCCCATTTGCTACGTATCGTTCAGCAGACCTGTGTCGAAGGCCGCGGAAAACTTATCATACCTGCCTTTGCCGTCGACCGTACTCAGGAGCTGATTTACGCCCTCGATCAATTATCGAGCGAAGGCAGACTTCCCAGGTTGCCCGTTTATATTGACAGCCCTATGTCGGTGAAAGCGACGTCCATTATGCGCAACCATGAGGAAGACTTCAACCCCGATATTCTTGCTTATATCAAAAAGGATGGCGATGCTTTTGGTTTCCCGAATCTGCACTACGTAGCGGACGTAGCCGACTCCAAAGCCATTAATACTCTCGACGAGCCCTGCATCATTATTGCACCGTCGGGAATGGCCGAAGCGGGACGTATCAAACATCATATCAAAAATAACATTACCAAGCCCAATACGACAATTTTGCTGGTTGGTTACGCATCACCCAGTAGCCTGGGAGGAGCCTTAAAACGTGGTGATAAGGAAGTGACAATTTTTGGGGATCGATATCCCGTTCTGGCTCGGGTCGAAATCATGGATTCTTTTTCCGCTCATGGCGATTACCGCGAAATGCTTTCTTTTCTGAGCTGTCAGAATCCATCGCAGGTTAAAACAGTGTTTCTGGTTCATGGCGAATACGACAAACAGGTGATTTGGCGACACCACTTACAGGAGGCTGGTTTTCAGCACGTCGAAATTCCGGAGATGAAGCAGAAAGTAACCTTGTGATACATTAGGGTACCCAATTGACAAGCCTTAGCTTGTGATAACAAAACCCCGGCTTTTGGCCGGGGCTGCTGATAAAACAAGAAAAATATGGCGTCATGTAAAGCGCAAACGAGGCACCCGTGTAAAACAGCGGTTCAAGACAACCCGGTATATTTTACCGAATTGAGCGTAACACCAGCGTTTAAGCTGTTTAATTTCTTTAGGGATGAGTAATTTGATAGCTTTGGTTAGTTCTTTTTCGAATAAACCTTTGTCAAAACTCACCTTCTGAAGTATGGTCTTAATATACTCGAGCATTGAGAGCATAGCAATTAATTTTGGGTTAAAGAAGCATATGGATACCGAAAGAGGTTGACTGGTTCGTTCTATACCCGTAACGACTTATTCAAAAATTTGTTGCTCAAAATTAGCAATGTTCCTTGAAATATTCCGTAAATTTCTTGTACTATATTTTTACGCGATAATTGCCTCGTTTGCCCAAGCGCCTGATAATTCACCAGTTATCGAGTTGGGTCAAAGTGATTTTTTGATTGAACGGCCCTTTACTATTTCTATAATCATTCCTAACAGCGAAACTCGCCCTACTATTACTTTTCCGGACATTCCGGGATTCACCAAAAAAGGTATTGTTACCAGTGCAACCCAGACCGAAGTAAATGAAAAAACGATTATCAGTCAAGTAATTACGCAAAGTTATCAGGCACAGGCACCGGGCAGTTTTCGGTTGTCACCTTTTAGTATAACTGTTGACGGTGAAGTTGTTTATTCGGAAGGAACTACACTCGTTGTTCGATCATCGCCGTCAGGATCGGCCTCAGGCGCTATAGTACAAAACAGAACAGATGTTCCACTGGGGGGAGCCGCTTTTCTATCGCTCCAAGCCTCAAAGGCGATCATTTATACAGGCGAAAGTGTAGCTATTACGCTATCGTTCTTTATCGCCGACAACTATCCGTATGTCCTCAATTTTACAGCACTTGACAAGCAGCTGCAGGGGATTGTAAAAAAAATCCGCCCAACTAATGCTTGGGAAGAAAGCTTGAATATCAACGAATTGAAGCCGACACCGGTTGTAATCAGCGGTAAGAAGTTTAGAGAGTACCGCATCTACCAGTCTGTTTTTTTTCCACTGGCAAACCAGCCATTACGTTTACCGGCGGTTTCGCTACAACTGAACCGATCCCGTCCGATCATTGGCCCACCGTCCGCTCAACCCGAAAAAATTGTATTTACCAGTAAGCCTCTTACAGTTACAGTCAAACCATTACCAGCACATGCCTTGCGTGGACGCATACCCGTCGGCTCATTCCGCCTGGAAGAGCGACTGGAGCGGTCACGTGTTGGCGCAGGGCAAAGTGTTCGATACACATTTACGATAGCGGGCGAAGGCAATATTGCTGCGCTTCCAGCTCCGTCTATTACAAATGAGGAAACGACAATGAATATATTTCCTCCCGAGGAGCGTCATATTCTAAGCCATATTGGAAATCAGGTAGTTGGACGTAAGTCCTTTACCTACTTTGTCGTTCCACAACAGAATGGACGAATTTCGTTAGCAGACCGTTTTCAATGGATCTATTTTGATCCACATCAAGCGCGTTATGACACGATTCGACCACGTCTACAATTGCAGGTAGGAGGCAAACATGAGCCCAAAACCGATAAAGCACTCTCACCGACAGAAGCAGCTGACATTAATAAAGAAAGCTCATTCGCATCTCCGGTCGGTCGCTCACTTTATGCAGGACTTGAATCGACTGACAGTACCCAGCAACCAATCAACGTTTCTACGCTAATTCGATCCATAGCTAACGTTTTAATCGTAGTTATGCTATTAGGAATGATCTTTGTTTTTATTAAAAAATAGATCAGCGCATATCCCCGCAGAACATAACGGATAAAACGCGAAATTTGCGCCATGAGCAGTACATACGGAACCTTATTTAAGATTTCTACTTTTGGCGAATCGCATGGTCCGGCCATTGGTGTGGTTATCGACGGATGCCCAGCCGGACTTTCGTTCGATACCGATTTTATTCAGCACGAATTAGATCGGCGTAAACCTGGCCAGTCGCGGATTACAACGCAGCGACGCGAAGCAGATGAGTTTGAAATTTTGTCAGGGGTGTTTGAAGGCCAAACACAAGGAACGCCCATTGCCCTGCTTATTCGTAACACTGACCAACGTAGCAAAGATTACGGTCATATAGCCGAGCAGTTCCGGCCGTCGCACGCTGATTACACGTATCATAGCAAATACGGTTCTCGTGATTATCGGGGGGGTGGGCGATCATCGGCTCGTGAAACAGCCGCCCGGGTTGCTGCCGGAGCTATTGCAAAACTTTTACTGGCTCAACAAGGCGTTCAGATTCAGGCGTATGTATCGCAGGTTGGAAAGCTTAAACTTGACAAAACGTATCAGCAACTAAATCTGGCGCTTTCTGAACAAAACCCGGTACGTTGCCCTGATCCGGAAACGGCCGAAAAGATGTTTCAGTATATCGACGAGACGCGTAAACAGGGTGATTCTATTGGAGGTGTCGTTGATTGCGTCATTACGGGCGTACCTGCCGGCTGGGGCGAACCGGTATTTGATAAGCTCCACGCTGAACTGGGCAAAGCTATGCTAAGTATCAATGCAGTGAAGGGGTTTGAATACGGTAGCGGTTTTGCGGGGGCTGAACTTTACGGTTCTCAGCACAACGACGAATTTTATACAGATGCAGAGGGGCGTGTCCGTACAAAAACGAATCAATCGGGTGGTATCCAGGGCGGCATCAGCAATGGCGAAGATATTTATTTTCGTACCGCCTTCAAACCAGTCGCTACTATTATGCAGGATCAGGATAGTGTCGATATTCACGGCCAGCCTGTAATCGTGTCGGGCAAAGGTCGGCACGATCCCTGCGTAGTACCGCGCGCGGTCCCGATTGTTGAAGCAATGGCCGCGCTGGTGCTGGCCGATATGTCTTTGCGGAATAAAGTATCGCAGATTGAAAAAACAAAAGCAGAATTCTCGGGGATTTGATCTGCGCGATCCGCACTTGTGCTACTGTGTCAAATCTACTACGTTGCCAATGGGATAACGTAGCGAACTATTTTGTTTTATTTTTTTAAAAACGGCCTGCATGATGGCAAATCCCAGAAAACCAAAGCCAATGGCCTGGGCTGCAATGCCAACTGACAGCAGCGTACCCGTTGTTTCCCATTGATGACTTTTTCCGTAAGCACCCAGCCCCATTAAGGCGATGCCCGATAGCCAGAAACCGGCTGCCAGCAGTATATATTTGTTCTTGATAGTAACCATTCGTATGTCTTGAATGTCCGTCTGACTTTTTGCTTTCTGTTTAGTCTGGTTGTGGTAGGAACCGCAGTTCCTGCGCAACCCAATTTGTCGCGTTTTTCGTTCCACCGGGGACTGATGGGTACACAATTTAACGTAATATTTTACGCCCCCGATAGCCTTGTTGCCCAACGCGCCAACGCAGCCGTTTCTGCCCGGATGGACTACCTGAACCAGATTATGAGTGATTATCTGGACGGCTCTGAAATAAACCGGTTATCAGCAACAGCGGGCTCAGGGAAATGGGTACTGGTTACGCCCGAATTATTTGATGTTCTACAAAAAGCGAAAACGATTGCCCGTTTATCAAACGGACGCTTTGATCCAACAATTGGTCAGTTGTCGTTATTATGGCGTCGAGCTGTCAGACGTAAGGAATTTCCAACCAGCAAGGAACGTAGCAGCGCCAGACGTACAGTAGGCTACCGACACATGGAACTGGACAGCGCAACGTATTCGGTACGTTTGCTTAAGTCCGGAACGCGGCTGGATGTTGGCGGTATTGGTCAGGGGTATGCTATCGACGAAGCATTACGTGTGTTAAAGCGTTGTGGAATCCACTCTGCTCTTATCGATATTGGCGGTGATATTCTGGCCGGAGATGCTCCTCCGAACGCTCCTGGCTGGCGGGTAGCGATTGGTTCAGGTCAGCCAGGCGACGCTGATACAACAACCGTTCTGCTCAAGAACGCAGCCATAACTACCTCGGGCGATACGTATCGTTTTCTCGAATACAAAGGCCGTCGCTACTCACACATTATGAACCCACGTTCAGGTTTGGGTATGCGCCACTTTGTTCGGGCAACTGTACTGGCATTGGACGGATACCATGCAGATGCGCTCACGAAAGTTTTCAGCATAGCCGGTATGGTCAAAAGCCGACATCTGGTCCATCGTTTTCCGGGTAACAAATTGCTCATTTTAGAAAACAAACGGGGCCGATTACACAAATGGCAATCGGCCCCGTTTTACTAGTACAAATCAGCTGGCTGAAATTTACACAGTTATTGTCTTGCCCGGAATCGCAATTGGATAGAAGCCATCTTTATCAGGCAAACTTTTAGGCATAGCATCCCAGGCTAGTTTATCGGGGAAGAGATCGATTTGCGAATTCAATGCTTCGTCCCATTTCACCATTTTTCCAGAATACGTAGCCATACGGCCCATTATGGATGTCATAGTACTCTTCGCCGTTCGCTCGGCGTCGGCAAACTTGTATTCTCCTTTCGCAATCGCAGCAAATAATTCGTCATGTTCAATCTGATACGGATTATCAGTGGGCTTAGCTGTGTAGGAAAAAATAGGCTGACCATTATAACCCATCAAGGCACTACTCTTCTTCTCCATACCTTCCACTTTACCTTTGGTACCCAGGAACATCTCGTCTACGCGGCTATACGTTCCTTCGTAATGGCGGCACTGGCTGTTAATGGTCGTACCATCGGCATACACAAAATCAACAATGTGGTGGTCGAAAATCTCGCCATCATCTTTTCCGTTACGTACCTGACGCCCGCCGGTTCCCTGACAGGAGACCGGATAACTATTTTTCACCCAGTTTGCTACGTCGATATTGTGTACATGCTGCTCGGTAATATGATCGCCACAAAGCCAGTTGAAATAGTACCAGTTCCGCATCTGGTAGTCCATTTCAGTCTGATTCGCCTGACGAGGCTTATGCCAGACTCCTCCACTTACCCAGTAAACCTGTCCGCCAACAATATCGCCCAGCGCGCCGTCCTGAATACGCTTGACCATCTCGCGGTAACTAGGCTGGTAACGCCTTTGTAAACCGGCCACTACGTTCAATTTCTTCTTTTTGGCTTCCTCCGCAGCCGCTAATACGCGCCGAATTCCGGGGGCATCCGTAGCAACGGGTTTTTCCATGAAAACATGTTTGTTTTGCCGAACGGCCTCTTCGAAATGGCTGGGGCGGAATCCCGGCGGAGACGCTAGAATCACTACGTCGGCCAGTGCAATAGCCTGTTTGTACGCATCGAAACCAACGAATTTGTGATCTTCTGGAATATCTACTTTTGGCGATCCATCAGCCGCTTTCAACCCCCGCTCCGTTAAGACTTTGTAGGCATCGTCTAAGCGATCACGGTAAGCATCCGCCAGCGCGACGATTTTAATATTTTGCTTCGTACTAAGCGCCTGTTGAGCTGCGCCCTTACCGCGTCCACCGCATCCGATAAGTGCCACTTTAATTGTATCGTTTGCCGAAAAATGGTAACCATAACTAGGTTGATTAGAAGCTTGCGAAGCAAACGGCAGACTACCTAAGATAGCTCCACCAGTGAGTAAGCCAGAAGTTTTCAGGAAATTCCGGCGATCCTGATTTGATTCGTTTGTCATATATGTATAAGAAATCGATGGAGAAAGTTGTCTGATACAGAAGTCAGTACGACTAATATTATACTATTTATGCCAAGTAATTATAAATTATGTATGTAGACCAAAAATTAATTTTTATCAATGTCAAGAAAAATTTGTACAAAAAGAGTACTTCTACGTATGTTTAACGTCAAAGCAGTTTAAGGTTAACCTATTCACTTTTTCTTATTCTTTATGAACAAACTGACTACCTATTTAACGTTTTCGATGCTTTTGGTTTGTCTGCTAAGCGTAGCAGCCATAGCTCAGACGCGTATTGCTGGTAAAGTGACAGACGAAGCTAACAAAGAACCACTGGCTGGTATTAGTATAGCCGTCAAAGGCAAGGTTGTTGGAACAATCACTAATCAGCAGGGTAATTTTTCGTTCACAACCAGTACGCCAACGCCTTTTACGGTTGCTGTATCAGCGGTGGGTTACCAATCGCAGGAATTTGTCATCAACGCTGACCGTACCGATCTAAACGTAAGTCTGAAAGAACAGGCTATTCTTGGTCAGGAAATTGTCGTGGCCGCATCGCGCGTTGAAGAAAGTGTCCTGAAGTCACCCGTATCGGTTGAACGTCTGGACATTCGCTCTTTCCAGGCAACCCCATCCGCCAGCTTTTACGATGCTTTGCAGAACATCAAAGGTGTTGATTTAAGTACGCAGAGCCTTACTTTCAAATCGGTTAACGTTCGAGGCTTCGGATCTAATGGTAATACGCGGGTCGTGCAGATGCTGGATGGCATGGACAACCAGGCTCCGGGACTGAATTTCTCGGTAGGAAATATTGCCGGCGTTTCGGAACTGGACCTGGAAAGTGTTGAACTATTGCCGGGTGCGGCATCGGCTCTGTACGGCCCTAATGCAATTAATGGCTTGTTACTTATGACCTCGAAAAGCCCGTTCCAGTACCAGGGTTTGAGCGCCTATGCGAAAGCCGGAGTAATGAACGCCAGTAATCGGTCGACAGCTACTACGCCTTTTTACGATGCGGCTTTCCGCTATGCAAAGGCCTTTAATAACCGTTTTGCATTTAAGGTTGGCGTTTCTTACCTGACAGCTAAAGACTGGCAGGCAACCGATTACCGCGACCAGAGTTTTTCGAATGGATTCAATCTTGAATCTGGCAATCGGTCCAATAATCCGGGCTACGATGGTATCAATATTTACGGCGATGCCAGTGCAAATCTGTATTCTAACCTTTTCGGAAATGGGCAGCCCGGAACTGGTGCAAACGGTACGTCGGCTTTATTAGGCGCTATTGCCACTACGCAAATTCCACAGGCCGGCAACAGAACCCTACCCCAACTCACCGGGCTGACTCCACAGCAAATTTTCAATAACATCATCCCCAATCTGAATATCTCCCGAACCGGTTATCAGGAGAGTGATCTGGTAAACTACGACGCGACAAACCTGAAACTGAACGGTGCACTGCATTATCGGATAAACGATAACGTAGAGGCTATTTTACAGGCAAACTGGGGAACCGGAACGACCGTTTATACTGGCGCTGACCGCTATTACATTAAAGGGTTCAAACTAGGTCAGTATAAACTTGAGCTACGTGGTTCTAACTTTTTCGTGCGGGCGTACACTACGCAGGAACGTTCGGGCGATGCGTACGCTACGGCCATACTCGGACAGGGAATCAATGAAGCCTGGAGCGGTAGTGCAGCCAAATGGTTTCCAGCCTTTTTCGGGAATTATGGTTTGAACGCATTCCAGGGATACGCAGGTGCTTACTTACAGGCTCTTGGCACTGGTCAAGCACCAGCTGCAGCGCTGGCAGCCGCTCAGGCTTTCGTCACCAGCCAGCAAAGCAATTTATTGAATGCAGCACGCACAGTTGCTGATCAGGGGCGATTTTTGCCGGGATCAGCTGAATTTCAGAATGCACTGAACGACGTAGCAGGGCGCCCTATTCCGGGAAATGCGAACGGGGTTGGAGCTCGTTTCTTAGATAAGACCAATCTCTACCATGCTGAAGCTATGTATAATTTCAGTAAGGTGATCGACCCCAAAATTGTGGAGCTACTCGTTGGCGGTAACGTCCGGCGATATGCGTTGAATTCAGAAGGCACGCTCTTTGCTCGCGATGAAAACGGAAAAGAATTCAATGTTGATGAATATGGTGCGTATGCCCAGGCATCGAAAACAATTGCTGACATATTGAAGCTGACGGGGTCGTTACGTTATGACAAGAACCAGAACTTCAAGGCACAGATAAGTCCACGCTTATCGGCGGTACTAACGCTGGCTAAAGTGCATAATTTCAGGGCTTCGTTTCAGCGCGGTTTCCGTATTCCAACAACGCAGGATCAGTACATTGACCTGAACACGCCAACCGCCCGTTTAATTGGTGGACTGCCTTTATTCAAGCAACGGTATAATTTCAGCACCAATCCAACCTATACATTGCAATCTGTACAGGCATTTGGCGCGGCTTTACAACAGGGCGGGCAGGCAGCTCTGCCACAGGCAATTGCGCTCCTGAAACCAACCGTCGATCCGGGCTACGATCCTGAGCGTGTCGAGACCTATGAAGTAGGCTATAAAGGCTTGTTGGGCAATAAGTTATTTATCGACGCCTATTACTACTATAACCGATTCCTGAATTTTCTGGGTAGCCAGGTTGTGGTTCAGGGAGCTTCGCCGGTGTCGCTCAGTAACCCTGTATCGGCACTTCAGTTGGTGAGCGGTTCAACACGTACTGTCTTTTCTTACCCGGTCAATTCTACGGCACAGGTAAAAAACGCAGGTTGGGCAGTTGGGCTTGATTATTTGCTTCCTGGTAATTTTTCCGTCGGCGCTAACGTATCATCGAATTACCTGATCGACCGGGATCAGCTTCCAGCGGGTTTTGTTACGTTCTTCAACACACCCAAATATCGGTACAATATTACGTTTGGAAGCCGCAACGTAGCACGGTCAGGTTTTGGGTTCAACGTCGTTTATCGCGCTCAGGATTCCTTCTTGTGGGAAGCCAGTTTTGCCAATACGGAAGCTACAGCGCGGCAGCAGACCATTATTCCAGCCTATAGTACGCTCGACGCACAAGTCAGTAAAAAACTTTCAGGGATAAAGTCTATTCTTAAAATTGGTGGGACAAACCTGCTCGGTAAACTTTATACGCAGTCGTGGGGTAATCCGAGTGTTGGCTCCATGTATTACGTTAGCCTGACATTCGATCAGTTAATGAACTAATCACTACGTATCGAATGCGCGTAAAACCCCAGCTTTCTCTGTAAAAGCTGGGGTTTTATTGTCTAATACGCATTTGAAACCGAACTTTTAAACTATTTCTAACCTTTGAGAAATAATTAGTTTACGCCTTGCGCGCCTTTCCCGTACGCCATTGAGCACCAAGCCCTCTTCTGATCACCTTACCGATACGTCGTCAACTGCTCTTCCCCGGCAACTGACGCTTTTGCAAGGTACTGCGCTGAACATGATCGATATGGTCGGTATTGGGCCGTTTGTTGTGCTACCGTTGGTCATCAAAACCTTGGGCGGAGGGCAATTTCTGTGGGCCTGGATACTTGGTGCCGTCGTATCACTGATTGATGCATTCATATGGGCAGAGCTGGGAGCCGCTTTCCCGCAGGCAGGAGGTAGCTATAACTTTCTGAAAATCTCGTACGGCGAACAACGCTGGGGTAGATTATTATCCTTCCTGTATGTTTGGCAAACGCTTATTCAGGCACCTTTAGTGATGGCCTCCGGTGCTATTGGGTTTGCCCAGTACGCTTCGTACCTAATGCCTTTGGAAGAATGGCAACGGA
This sequence comes from Spirosoma sp., assembly GCF_048594605.1. Taxonomy (GTDB): domain Bacteria; phylum Bacteroidota; class Bacteroidia; order Cytophagales; family Spirosomataceae; genus Spirosoma. The sequence continues at coordinate 1,546 of NZ_JBMDWV010000401.1, read as the reverse complement.
AAGCCATATCGGGAGGAGTGGTTCTGATAATCATTGCGTTACTGTATAGAAAAATTGATTCTATAGGGAAGATTGGCCTGCTAATGTGGGGAGCCGTACTACTAACCTTAGGCTGGATTATTATCGGCGGATTAAGCAATGCCCGGATTCCAATAACAGAAACAATTCAGTCAGTCAACTCGGCGGGTAGTGGACTCGTAGCGGCCAGTTTAGGGCAGGCATCGGTTAAAACGATTTATTGCTATCTGGGCTATTATAATGTCTGTCACTTGGGCGGTGAAATAAAACAACCGACACGTAACATTCCCGCCAGCATGTTTATTTCCATCGTAGGCATTGCCGGGCTGTACCTGTTGATGAATATCAGCGTAGTGAGCGTAGTCCCCTGGCAGATCGCTCAAAACAGCGAGTTCATTGTCAGCACATTCGTTGAAACGCTTTACGGTCCGCAGGCGGCAAAGCTGGCTACCATTCTAATTTTACTGGTGGCGTTCTCCTCGCTATTTGCCGTCCTGTTAGGCTATTCGCGCGTACCTTACGCAGCAGCTGTAGATGGACAATTCTTTCGAATCTTCGCCCGGTTGCACCCGACCCGGCAATTCCCCTACGTATCACTCCTGTTCCTGGGCGGCCTGGGATTTGTATTCAGTTTATTATTCCGACTGGGCGACGTAATTACGGCGATTTTGGCCATGCGAATTGTTGTGCAGTTTGTAGGACAGGCAATTGGCTTGCTATTGCTTCATCGCCGGCGGTCGGCTGACGCCTTTCCGTTCCAAATGCCTTTGTACCCATTGCCTGTGCTGTTGGCAATCAGCGTTTGGTTGTTCGTCTTCTTTTCAACAGGTACACCCTTTATGCTGTCTGGCCTTGTTGTGATTGGCCTCGGTATTGGCGCGTTTGTAGCGTCGGCAGCGATTAGAAAACAATGGCCATTTGAATCTATAAAGCACGTTTAGATTCGCCTGTTTTATGGTATTACCCGAATGCCAATCCAGGCAACATCGTCTTCGCCATTCAGATTATTAGCAGTCGGCGTTACGTTACCCGGCTTTGAATCAGGATCAGGCGTATCTGTCGCCCATAGTTGTACAGCGTTACTAATATAGCCTGGTGCGGTGGCCGTAGCCGTAAAAATTAGCCGTGCTACGTTGTTGCTAGCCAGTGAGGCAATTGTTCCTTCAATAATTGAATAACCGCTCCCACTGCTTACTACGCTCATTCCGGTAGGTGACGCATTGAACGTCATACCGCGCAACGTATCACGAACAACAACATTCGATGCCGCTAATCCACCCGCATTGCCAACACAGATGGTAAAGCTTACTGGTATCCCCGGTTTCGATACGAGATTGCTGCCAGCTATGGATAAAGAAAGATCCGCTTTGTCAGGATCGGGCGCAGGTTGGCTGGAGGCAACGGGCGGCAATGGAACCTGATCGGGATTGGGCGAACTATAGATGCTATCACTCTGGTCAACTGTACGAATACTGACCATGGTTTGATCGTCTTGTCCATCACCTGTACCGGAATTTGGTTGAGAGTC
>NZ_JBMDWV010000400.1:0-5321 GCF_048594605.1 Spirosoma sp. | reverse complement strand
GCCGACTCGCCGACCGTTGGTAATTTCATCCTGACTAACCAGCTTTTGCTCAGCCGTTAAATGACGGACCAGTTTCCGCTTAATGGAGGCCATCAGATAGAAACGAACCGAAGTAGTTGGGCCGATGGTGGTCCGGTGCTTCCACAGTTCAACGAATAGGTCGTGGATGCAATCTTTAATCAAAGCCCGATCCGTAGCGAAGTGAGCGCAATAATGGTAGAGAGTCTGAACATAGTTTTGATACAATCGGGCAAACGCATTTTCATCGCCACCGCGAAATTGATTCCATAGGGTTTCATCGTCGGGGCCGTTGTGGGTACGAGAGCGAGCCATGAGAGGGTGAGTAAAGGTTAGGAATAGCCTTGAGGTCTGTAAACTTACCGATAAAAAATAGAATTAAAAAAGTAATTAAATAAAAAATTTTTTTGTCACTTTTCCTTAATTGAGAGAGGAGTAAAAGCAAAACGTTTTCCGTCGAATAGTCCTTTGTCACTGAGTTTCAAGCTTGGGATAACCAGCAAGGCCATAAATGAAAGCGTCATAAAAGGCGCAGACAACGTACTACCTAGCTCTTTCTTCGCAAATTGATCAAGTGACGAATAGCGAGCTGCTACGTCGTAGCCGTCCAAATCAGTCATTAATCCAGCTACAGGAAGGGGTAATAAGGCAGTGGACGAAGGGTATGAGGCATGGGGTAAAACCGTATTGACAGCTTCATCTACCCCGCTCCATGCCTCATGCCCTTCGCCCACTGCCGACAAGCCTCCTTTTGCTTCAATGACCAGATTAATAGCTCGACAGATACTCTCATCATCGCAGCCAACAGCGGTAATATTATGCGAATCGTGCCCGACTGAGGAAGCAAGAGCGCCCTGTTTCAAGCCGAAATTTTTGATGAACGCAACGGCAGGCGGAGCATCCTGATACCGATTGACGACGACGAGCTTTAAGATATCATTCGCTACGTCAGGGACGATCTGTCCATTTTCCAGCTTCGGCGCTGCGTATATTTCATTGGTAATCAACTGCCCATCAAGCGCTTCGATTACTCGTATTTCGTTTATCGACTCGCCGGAGAACGTAGCACTTACCGCCAAATCTTCGGACTTTTTCGGTGAGCAGTTGAACTGATTTACGTGCTCACTCCGCAAATCCGGTATAGTAGACTGACCCTTTTCGGCTACGATCTGCCCGTTAATAACCGTTTGTTGCACACGAAAATCCTGTAACGTATCAACGACGATATAATCAGCCGGATCGCCTTCGCGTAGCAACCCCACCGGCAACCGATAATGCAGTACCGGATTCAGGCAGGCGGCCCGCAGTACGTTCCAGAGCGAATGGCCTTTTGCCAAAGCACGGATAACTAATTGATTAATATGTCCTTCTGCCAGCGTATCGGGGTGCTTATCGTCGGAACAAAACATAATCTGCGCCGGAAATTGACTTAATAGCGGAATAAGGGCTTCAAAGTTGCGGGCCGCGCTTCCTTCCCGTATCAGGATATGCATTCCTCGACGGGCCTTGTCCAGCCCTTCCTCGTACGTGAAACATTCGTGATCAGTGCTGATTCCGGCATCGATATACTGTTGAGCGTCATCGCCCATCAAGCCTGGCGCATGTCCATCAACGGGTTTATTAAATGCTTTGGCCAGCGTGATCTTGGCCGTTACGCCCGGGTCCTGATTCAATACGCCTGGGAAATTCATCATTTCTGCCAGGTAACCAATCTCTTTCATCGCCAGCAATTGCCGAACATCCTTTACGTCGACGATTGCTCCAGCCGTTTCGAACGTAGTGGCTGGTACGCAAGATGGAGCACCGAACATAAATTTAAACGGAACCCGCCGAGCCTCTTCGATCATATAATTGACGCCCGCTACGCCCAGTACGTTGCCGATTTCATGCGGGTCCGATACGGTTGCGACGGTACCATGCACAACAGCCAGCCGGGCAAACTGGGGTGGCGTCAGAAGTGAACTCTCAACGTGAACATGAGCATCCACAAAGCCCGGCAGTACGTACGGTTCGCCTGTGCGTTCAGGGCCAAGCCGCTGAATATTAGCGATACGTCCCTCTTCTACCGTAATGGTTCCATAAAAAATTGCCTGATCAAACAGGTTCAGGATATTAGCAGTAATCATGCGAATTATTTAGATACGGATGAACAAACGTCGGCGGTACATCCAAAGAAGAATCAGGTAAAAAATGCCTAATGTAACAAGGCCAATCAACAGCGGCTCGAATATCGAACCGAACAATAGAAAAGGTCCGTGCCCGAAGTGGGTGTACAACGACTTGATAATGAAACTGTCGATCAAATGCACCAGGCAGTAGATGGCGATGGAATTCATGCCGACGACCACAAGCGGAAAAGCCCAGTTGCGTTTTTCTTTTACGTCAATAACGTAGTAAAAAAGCGCTAAAAGCCCGAAACACCATCCACCACTAAACAGTACCCAGGCCGGCGTCCAGATCCGTTTCACGACAGGGCAAATGCCTAAAACATGCAACAGCCCCCCCGACACGATGCCAATTATCCCTGCCAGCAGAAAGCGTTTCAAAATCTCCTGCTGCGTGATTCCCGACCGTAACCACCGTCCTGCCTGTAACCCAAGCACCATTGTGCCGAGCGTGGGAATAAAGCTGAGCGTGGCGTATCCCCCACCGTTAAACAAAAACGGTTTTACGCGTGGGAACAGATTTAGAAACCACGTATCAAACGCCCAGGCCAGGTTACTATTTTTATTGAAATGTGCCATCAGACCCGTGTAATGCTCCGGCCAATCTGGCGGAACTCCTACAGCACTGTAATCGAAATTGGCCCCTGGAGCGGGATAGAGTATGAACGCTAACCAATAGATGAACAGAATCAGTCCAAAGCCAATCCAGGTTGTGCGGACGTTGGTATGACCGAGCAGGAATAGCAACGGATAGCCAAGACCAATCTGCGTGAGCGTATCCTCGAAGGTAAAATTGGTTTGATCAGCATGGGTAGAACGCAGAAAAATGCCGAGTAAAATCAGAATCAGCGACCGACGCAGTGCCCGGCCAAACTGCTTTCCAAAGGCATGCCCCTGGGTGGCCCGGCTGGCTACCGAATAAGGCAATGCAACCCCAACCAGAAACGAGAAAGAGGGCTGAATCAGGTCGTGCAGCGAACAGCCCGCCCATGCTACGTGACTCTGATGATGTGCCAGGAATGCCCAGAAAGCGCTATCTGGAAAGGCTTCGTGCAGATGATCAAATTTCAGGATCTCAGCAGCCATCAAGGTCATGACGAAACCACGATAAGCATCCATCGACATCAGTCGGCCAGCCAGAAAGGGGTTTGGGGGTGCAGTTAAAGGTTGGGGCATACGGCAGGTTAGGTTCGGAGGTTAAAACTTGGGATTGGCTACCAAATTCGCAAGCAGTAAACACAAACTTTTTTAGGAAAGCTGGTATATTTCGCCCAAACACGTCTCTTTTACGTTGTTGGTCATTCATCGTTGTTTCAAGACACCGTAGGTTTTCCTGATCATTACAGATTTTCAGATAATCATGATTAATTCATAAGAATCTGCGTTCTATTGGAAATAATGCCCAACGACAATTCATTAAACCGTTTTTCCAATGTCTGCCCGTGTATTAAAAGTTCACCCTGCCGATAACGTCATCGTTGCCTTACGCGACCTGTCGGCTGGCGAACGTATTGATTTCGAGAATGATACGTATGAGTTGCCTTACGCTGTTGGGGCCAAGCATAAATTTGTAACGGAAGATCGTCAGCCGGGCGATCCGATCACGATGTATGGCGTGCTGGTTGGCAAAGCAACGCAACCGATTCGGCGGGGTGAGCCCATCACTACGTTCAATCTCAAACATGACGCCGACCGCTACGGTCTCGATAAAAAACAGCCCTATTCGTGGCAGCCGCCTGATGTTTCGCACTGGCAGGGCCGTACGTTTATGGGCTATCACCGGGCCGATGGCAGCGTCGGCACCCGTAATTACTGGCTGGTGGTGCCGCTGGTTTTTTGCGAGAATCGGAACGTACTGATTCTGAAAGATGCATTCGAGCGTGAGCTTGGCTACTCACAGCCCGATACGTACCGCGATCAGGTTCACGAACTGCTGAGTCTGTACAAAGCGGGCGATATGGATGTGATCAAAAAGATGGAACCGTTTGTGGATGAGTCGCAGAACAGAACCCTGACGCATCCATCGAAATTGGGAAACCGACCCTTCAAAAACATCGACGGCATCAAATTCCTGACGCACGAAATGGGCTGTGGCGGCACCCGCCAGGACTCGGCGTACCTGGGTTCGTTACTAGCCGGGTTTATTAACAACCCGAACGTAGCAGGTGCTACGGTGCTGAGTCTGGGCTGTCAGCATTTGCAGGTCGACATGGTTGCCGCCGAAATCAAGCGACAGAATCCAAAATTCGACAAACCACTTTTGTTATTTGAACAACAGGCCGGAACCGAATACGCGCTGATGGCGCAGGCGGTAAAGGAAACGTTTCTGGGACTGGTTGAAATCAATAAAATTGAACGCCAGCCCGCTCCGCTCAGTGCGCTGACTATTGGACTTAAATGCGGTGGCTCGGATGGTTTTTCGGGTATTTCTGCCAATCCGGTACTCGGTCATTTGTCCGACACGGTCGTTACGTTGGGTGGAAAAACCGTACTGGCCGAATTTCCAGAGTTGAACGGTGTTGAGCAGGAACTTATTAACCGTACCGACGATACTAATAAGGCTCAGAAATTCATTACGTTAATGAGCGACTACTCGGCGCAGGCTGAAGCGGTTGGCTCTGGTTTCGACATGAACCCATCGCCGGGCAATATCAAAGACGGACTGATTACCGACGCCATCAAGTCGGCGGGAGCGGCCAAAAAAGGCGGGACATCGCCCGTAGCCGACGTACTGGATTATGCCGAGCCTGCCGTTACGCCCGGCTTGAGTCTGCTTTGCACGCCCGGCAACGACGTAGAAGCGACAACCGGTATGGCGGGCTCAGGCACAAACGTCATTCTATTTACGACGGGTCTGGGTACGCCTTCGGGCAATCCAATCTGTCCGGTTGTGAAGGTATCGACCAATACGAAGCTGAAAAATCGAATGCCCGACGTCATTGATTTCGACAGTGGCCCGATCATCGATGGTGAACAAAGTATTGCCCAAAACGCCGACGCCCTGCTCGACTACATCATCCAGCTCGCATCGGGCGAACTCATTACCCAGGCTGAACGGCTTGGTCAGGACGATTTCATTCCCTGGAAACGGGGGGTATCACTTTAATTTTGAATGATAGAGTGATTGAATGATTGAAT
>NZ_JBMDWV010000040.1:0-46207 GCF_048594605.1 Spirosoma sp. | reverse complement strand
TATTCTCTTTCTTTTTTTACTTGGTGAATCAGGTTGTCGGCTTAAGAGCAACCCGCCTGAACTTACGGGTTTATCAGTAAGAGAGGCCAGTGTGGGGGATGAGCTTATCTTGACGGGACATCAGTTTGGTTCTAATCCTACCGTACTATTCGGCGTAAGCACGTCGGCAGTATCGGCGTCGGTTATCAGCAGTGATGATAAGACGATAAAAGTGAAAATACCTTACATTACTCCCGGTATTACACAAATTCGTGTCCAAAATGATCAGGGAATCACCGACCCACTCCCATTTACGGCCAGGCAACCAGGCCCTGTTGTAACAGACGTAGCGCCCAAAAATGGCCTGTCAGGTACGCCAGTTGTAATAACAGGAGATTTTCTTAATCAGATCAGACGAATAAGGTTTGCCGATATTGATGCGGTCATACAGGATAGCGTCGCTCAAAAATTAACCGTGCTCGTTCCACCTAACGTACCAAGAGGCCCAGTATTTCTAACCATAGAAACAAAAGGAGGCTTATATAATAGTGATTTCATAGTAGCCGGAACGCCCCAGATCACCAGTTTATCTCCTTTAAAAACAAAACCTGGAGCGCAGTTGATCATCAAAGGGACGAATCTGCTGGATGGACAGGTTCAGGTTAATGGAAAACCAACAGAAAAAGCTCAGACAACGATAACGGATACTGAGATCCGCACCATTATACCAGCCGAAGCCACGTCGGGCAAAGTAACGGTAACTGTTTTTGAAAAATTAATAGCTACCAGCACCGATACGCTTCAGATTTTTCAGGCTCCAATTATTGCCCGCGTGCTAGCTCAAGACGCCATAGGCGGTGACAAAGTAATTGTGGAAGGCCGCAATTTAGGGGCCGTCAGTAGCGTAACGATCGGTAATTTTATCGCTACGTTCCGGGTTATCAGCGATACTCAGCTCGAAGTTGTCGTGCCAACCCCAGCTTCGTCAGGCCCCGTTCGTGTTTCCGTCAGCAGCCTGGGAGGTAACTTCAGCAGTATAGACCCTTTGTTTGTTTACATAGCGCCGTCGGCCATTACGGTTGCGCCGACGCGGCAATTGCGTGGCCAGTTTGTTACCATTACGGGCAAAGACCTTTATCGCGTAACGGAAGTCCGATTCAATGGTATTTCAACCACATATCTTGACCGTACGGAAGGAAGCAAAATAGTGGTTGGCGTTCCCGAAAATGCAACCACCGGTCTGGTCTCAGTAGTCAATCGAGCAGGCATGGGTTCAACAACCGTTCCGCTGGTGATCGTTCAGCAGGCAACGGTCTCGTCCGTTCTCCCGACAAGAGCGCAAGTCGGCCAGCGCGTAGTCATTCAGGGAAATTATCTACAGGATGCAAAAATTTTCTTTTGGGGCGCGGCTTCTCCGGCCGTCGATGATGGCAAAAATACTGAAACAGAGCGGTGGGTCCGTGTCCCGGCAGATGCCCAGACAGGACCACTACGTATCACGAACCTGACCAATCTTACCACCGAAGCGACATCCTTCACGGTAATAAACCCTTGAAAAACAAGCATAGCGGTAACGCATCGTTAATCGGTACGTTTTGCTGAAAAGCTTATGCCTGATTTGCCAACTGCCTTACCAACACCTCATTGATACGTACATAGCTTTCGTGCGTCCAGCCCGCTACGTGTGGTGTCAGGATCACCCGGTCCGATTGGCGGAGGTAGTCGAAAGCGGTTTGCTGATCGGGGGTCAGTTTGGCAAGTTTTTCATTTTCCAGCACATCCAGACAGGCACCTCGCAGTTTTCCCTTTTCCAGCCCACGTACAATACTGGTCAGTGAAGCAATTTCGCCACGGGCGATATTGACCAGATAAAAGGGTTTCGACATTTCTTCGATGAACGTATCATCGACCATCATCCGCGTCTCATCGGTCAGAGGAATATGCAGGCTTACTACGTCAGCTTCAGCCATGATCTGTTCCATTGATGCTTCCGTAGCGAACGTATCGCCATAATTCGTCAGAAACTTATCGTAAGCCAGCACTTGGCAGCCAAATCCGCTGAGTCGGCGGGCGGTTGCTTTTCCATTGTTACCATAACCGATCAGACCTACCGTTAATGCGCCTAGTTCGTAGCCCCGGTTGCCTTCCCGATCCCAGATGCCCTGACGAACCTCCCGGTCAGCTTTCAGAATATTGGCCAGCAAAGCCAGCAGCATTCCGACAACGTGTTCGGCCACAGCATCCCGGTTCCCTTCGCCTGCATGAAACACACGAATGCCCCGTCTTTCTACGGCATCAAGATCAATTAAATCGAGCCCGGCTCCAGCCCGGCCAATAAATTGCAGGTTTGGAGCCATGGTTAGTAATTCTTCATCGACCGTTGTTTTACTCCGAATAATCAGTCCTTGGAAGGGAGTAAGCTGGTCCATTAACTGCGCTCGCGTGATTTTGGGCTGATAAACATAAGTAAAGCCTGCTTTGTCGAGCATGCCAAAGAGGGACGTATGCATCTCATCAGCAATTAGAATAGAGGGGTGATTCTGGGACATCCGTAGGTTTTCGTAACTTGCAGCTATATTAACTAATGAATAATGGGGAATGAACACTAGATAATGGCTAATGACGCTCTTAACTTCGATTCAACCCGTCTATATTCATTCTTCATAATCCAATATTCATTTTTTGGCGAAACTACAAAAAGTGCATGGAACAACGCCAACCCGACGAACCAAGTCAGCAAGATAATAGCCAGACAACTGGGGAAGTGGCCGACATACAGCCAGCTAACAACCGAACGCCCGACTCGCAACAACCGGCGAGCCAACCACCTGTGAACCAACCCGTTGCCCCTAAGCAAAACGCACCGCAACGTAACAACCGACAGGCTAGCACGCCGAATACGAACGTAGCAGAGGTTACGTCAGCAGAACAGCGACCGGAGGAGAATCAGCAAAACAATGAACGTAACAACGGACAGAAGGGAGGCAATCAGCGCGAGAATCGGCAGCAAAATAATGGGCAACGTCCTACCGAAGCGCGTCAGCGAGAAAATGGTCGCCCGGATCGCGAGCGTGCGAACAATGAGAACCGGACCCAACCACGTGAGTCTGTAGCGAATGAAGCAGCGGTCCGGGATGCAGGGCAGCCGAACAACCCTCCGGCCGAACAGCCCGGGCGTAGCGAAGATCGGTTGGTCATCGGTATTTCGCTGGGCGATTATAATGGCATCGGCCCTGAAGTAATTCTGAAGGCGTTGCAGTACAACCGTTTGCAGAAAATCTGTACGCCCGTCATTTATGGCTCAATGCGTATCCTAAACCGATACCGCAATCTGCTGAATATGAAGGACTGGAACCTCAACGGCGCTCAGAGTATCGGCCAGATCAGTCATAAATTAACGAACGTCATTACCTGCTGGCCTGACCAGAATCAGGAAATTCAGCCCGGACGCGTAACGCCCGAAGCAGGTCAGGCGGCTTTTGCCTGTTTACAACGAGCGGTTGACGATCTGAAAGCCGGAAAACTGGATGCGCTGGTAACAGCACCGATCAATAAATACAACATCCAGTCGGACGAGTTTAAATTCCCCGGGCATACCGAATATCTGGCTCAGGAGTTTGGCGTACCGGACAATCTGATGTTTATGGTGAGCGAAACGCTACGTGTTGGCGTTGTAACGGGGCATATTCCGCTGGGCCGCGTCCGGCAGAACGTAACACGGGAACGTATTGCGCAGAAACTAGGCCTGATGATGCAGTCGCTCCAGCAGGATTTCGGTATTGAAAAACCTAAAATTGCCGTTCTTGGCCTGAACCCGCACGCGGGCGAAGAAGGCTTGCTGGGCAATGAAGAAAATGATGTGATTAAGCCATTACTGAACGACTTACGTAGCAAAGGCCAATTGGTATTTGGCCCCTACCCTGCCGACGGTTTCTTTGGCACACGCAGCTATAAAAAATTTGATGCCGTGCTGGCTATGTATCACGATCAGGGACTGATTCCATTTAAGTCGATTGCGTTTGAGGAAGGCGTCAACTTCACAGCCGGTATGCCCGCCGTTAGAACCTCTCCCGACCACGGTACAGCTTATGACATAGCCGGAAAGGACATGGCCGACGAAACCTCCATGCTGCAAGCCATTTACACCGCTATCGACGTAGCACGTAACCGGAAAGAATATCTGGAACTGGAAGCGGGCGCCCTTCGATGAGTTGTAGCGTTATAAAGTTGTACAGTTATAAAGTTGGCTGACGCATCCAGCAACTGTACAACTCTGCAACTCTCTAACTCTACAACTCTCTAACTCTACAACTTCATTATACATGTTAAAATCAATGACTGGCTTCGGCAATGCTACAGTAGAAGCAGATGGCTTATCGGTAACGGCTGAAGTCAAAACGCTGAATTCTAAATTTTTAGATATTTACTGCCGTATTCCCCGCCAGTTTTCCGATAAAGAGATTGAACTACGTGCCCTGCTGACGCATCAGTTAGAACGGGGTAAGGTTGAGCTTTCGCTTAACCTCATCCGCACCAATGCCATTCGACCGGGCGTAACAATCAACCGCCCGCTGGTAGCTGCTTATGTCAACGACCTGAAAGAAACGGCAAATACCATGCTTATGAGTATTCCGGACGGCGAAGTGTTGCAGCTGGCCTTACAACAGCCTAATGCTTACCTCACCGAACCGGCTGATACGACGGCTGATACGTCCGACTGGACTACGGTTCAGGCGGCTGTGCAGGAAGCGATTCGGCGGTGTGATGCATTTCGGCGGCAGGACGGCGCTGTACTGGAAAGTAAATTTCAGGAATATATTCAGATCATTTCCGACCGATTGGTCGATGTAGAGGAACAGGATACCCGGCGAATACCCGCCGTCCGTGACCGGATGCGCAACTCCGTCAAAGAATTACTGGACAGCGAAACGTTCGATCAGAATCGCTTCGAACAGGAGCTCGTTTACTACGTTGAGAAGTTCGACATTTCAGAAGAAAAAGTGCGGCTCAAAAACCATCTTACCTACTTTCTGGAGGTGCTGGCTACGGAGGAAGCGAACGGCAAAAAGCTAAATTTTATCTCGCAGGAAATTGGTCGCGAAATTAACACCATCGGTTCTAAAGCTAACGACGCGGTGATTCAGCGCTACGTTGTGCAGATGAAAGACGAGCTGGAGAAGATAAAGGAACAAACCATGAACGTGATTTAAACAGTCATGTCCAGATTTCCGCTTAGCTTTTACGAACAACATGATACGCTGACGTTGGCCCAATTACTACTCGGCTGCGAGTTGGTGCATGATAGTGTGGAAGGTACAACAGCCGGTATAATCGTCGAGACGGAAGGCTACCTCACAGGCGATCCTGCCTGTCATGCTTACCGGCGACAGACAGTACGTAACGCTGCCATGTTTGGTCCGGCCGGAACACTTTATGTGTATCAGATTTATAATCACTACAATTGCATCAATTTGGTAACGGGCCCCGAAGGCGTGGGCGAAGCGGTATTGATTCGGGCATTAGAGCCAACCGAAGGATTGGAATTAATGGCTAACCGACGTAACGATGCGTTTAAAACGGGCTTTGAGCGTTATCGTAACAACACCATCGATGCTGAAACGGCCGATGGACAACGGAATCTGGCGAATGGGCCCGGTAAACTCACGATTGCCCTGGGAATTAACCGGCAAATTCACAACGCTACGTCTCTGGTGACGGGAGAGATTTACATACGCGGTCCTGTTTTGCACGACTTCGACATGGTTACGACCACACGGATCGGCATAACGCAAGGCGTTGATTTACCGTATCGCTACTATATAAAAGGGAATCGGTATGTGAGTAAGCGATAAAAACTGAAAGGGCGAAAACCAGTATTGGTTTTCGCCCTTTCAGTTTTAAAACCCAGTATGACTTAATTGAAGTATTTCAGCTTTACAACTTCTTTCGGGTCAAGGAAGCGCCATTTGCCACGGGGCAGTTCTTTCTTAGTCAAACCAGCATACGTAGTACGATCGAGCTTAGTTACTTCATAACCGAAGTGTTCGAATATTCGACGAACAATGCGGTTACGTCCTGAGTGAATTTCAATACCAATTACCTGTGCGTCGGGCGTAACAATACTCAACGCATCGGGTTTGATCGGTCCGTCTTCAAGTTCAATGCCTTTTTTGATAGCTTCGAAGTGCTCATCGGTAATCGGCTTGTCGATCTCGACCTGATAGATTTTGCGGATATTGTTCGAGGGATGCGTCAGTTTATCAGCCAGTTCGCCATCGTTCGTCAGCAGCAACAAGCCGGTCGTATTACGGTCTAAACGCCCGACCGGATACATCCGAAAATTACCCGCATCGGCCACCAGTTCCATTACGGTTTTACGTTCCTCCGGATCTTCCGTTGTCGTGATGTAATCTTTCGGCTTATTCAGCAGTACGTACACGAAACGTTCGGGATTGAGCACTTTCGTACCATATTTCACCCGATCGCCTTCCTTCACCTTATAGCCCATTTCGGTCACGACTTTGCCATTTACGGAAATATCGCCCCGGGCAATCAGTTCATCGGCTTCCCGACGCGAACACACCCCCGAATTGGCAATGTACCGGTTGAGCCGTGTTAATCCATCACTGGACGCTGTACGTTTGGGTTTATCAGAATCGCCTTCGTAATCGCTACGCTTCCCCTTCGGTGCACTCTTTTTAACAGAATCATAGCTGCGCGCGTCTTCCAGATTATAGTTTGGCGATTTGGTGTATTTACCCGTGCGCCGATCGCTGGAATCTTTACGTTGCTGACCTGAAAATTTGGATTCTCCTGACCAGCTCTCATCGCGTGACGTTTTACTTCGGAATTCCCGGCGACCTCCACTACGTGGCTCATCGTTGTTGTCAAATCGATTCTTATTTCGTTCGTCGGCCTCACGATTAAAGCCTCCAACTCGTTTGAAAGCGGGTTTGTCCCCTCTGTCGCTACGTTCTCCCGAAAAGCGCGATGGTCGTTCACTACGTTCGTCACGATCCCGACGGAAATTATTATCCGCAAATCGGTCGTTCCGGCCAGTGCGCTCCGAGCGGTTTTCTCCTCTATTGTACTGATCATTGGTCCGGGGACGATCTGCATTAAAACGAGGCCGATCCTCCCGGTTACTACGTTCTTCGGAACGGTCCCGATCAAAACGTGGGCGCTCGCTGTCATTACGTTTTGGAAAACGTTCCGATCGCTGGTTCGGCTCATTCCCGAACCGATCTACGTTACGGTCAAACCGATCATTGTTACGATTAAAACGGGACGATTCTTCGTTGCGCCCAAAACGATCGTCGCGACGGTAGCTCGGTGTTTCCGAACGGTCGCTCCGGTCAAAGCGAGGCCGCGAATCATCCTGACGGTTATCACGCCGATCACTGTTAAAACGAGGTCTATCGTTGCCTGAACGATTGTCCCGTTTGAAATCTGGCCTATCGTCGCGCTCAAAACGCGGACGACGTTCATCATTACTACGTTCGTTGTTCCGAAAACCACCTTCTCTATTAAAACGAGGGGGTCTGCTATCCCGATTTCCCGCGCCGGAATCCTCATCACGGCGGAACCGGTTGGGGACGTTACGCTGCTCTCCACGGCCAGCCGAATCATCGTTGCGGCTACGATTAAAACGTGGAGTTTCTGAGTTTCGGCCGTCATCCCGACGGTCGAAGGAACGACCCGTTCGCCGAAGCGGCTCACCATCACGGCGGGAGTCATTCTGTTCTGAATCCTGATTCATGGAAAAATACAGTAAGATGTACTTTTTTAGATAAAAATAGTGCTGATTGTCAGCGTTCTTATTGCTATAACGGTAAAGAGGGATGCAAAGGTAGAGTTTTCCAATGTAACCCCATTATATCTGTTTTATCGAAACGCATTTTGTTACAAAAACAATCCGCAGCGGCCTAAAGTCGTTAGTCGATAGTCAGGAGTCATCAGGCAACCTGTACACACTAACGACTTTTCATTATCGACTGTCGACTTAACAAATATGCCTCGCCCAACACTTGCCCCCCTTTACACACCCGACCGCCGTGCGGCTGATCAATCCTTACTGAGACAGTATCTTAACTGGCTTTTCGTCAAAAAAGGGTTGTATTTTCGCAATTATGACGATTTGTGGGATTGGTCGGTAACCGATCTGGAAGATTTCTGGGCGAGCATCTGGCAGTTTTTCGATGTACAAAGTCATACGCCGTATCAACAGGTTATCTATCGACCAGCGGATGAGGATATGATTGGTACAGAGTGGTTTATCGGATCAACGCTCAACTACGCCGAACACATTTTTCGCCATAAAACTGCCCAGTCGCGCAATAGTCCCGCCCTGCTTTTTGCCTCAGAACGGCAAGGTTTATCCATGCTATCGTGGACTACCCTGGAGCAACAGGTTGCTGCCGTAGCCGCGCATCTTCGGGAACAGGGCGTTGGTATAGGCGATCGGGTGGTGGCCGTACTGCCCAATATTCCAGAAGCTGTGGTGTCTTTCCTGGCCACCAATTCGATTGGTGCGGTTTGGTCAAGTTGTTCACCTGATTTTGGTACGTCCAGCATTGTTGACCGCTTCCAGCAGATAGAACCGAAGGTGTTAATTGTGGCCGATGGGTACACCTATAACGGAAAACCTGTCGATAAAACAGAAAGCCTAATGGAACTATGTGCGCAGTTACCAACCCTGAACCACGTAATCTGGATACCCTATCTAAGCCGTAATAGCGAGCCTGCCGGTATTGTTTTACAGACTAGTTTTCTCTGGCAGGACGTACTAAAAACGCCAGCGCCCGACGGCTTAACGTTTGAGCCGGTTCCGTTTGAGCATCCAATCTGGGTTTTGTACTCATCCGGAACAACCGGAAAGCCCAAAGCGATTACGCACAGTGTGGGTGGTTGCCTGCTTGAGCACATGAAAGTGCTCGCCCTCCATCAGGACGTACGCGCTGGCGAACGATATTTCTGGTACTCTACGACTGGCTGGATGATGTGGAATTTTGCCGTTGGCTCCTTGCTGGTCGGTGCTACGCTCGTTATTTATGACGGCTCAGCAGGATATCCTGATCTGAATGTACTCTGGAAACTTGCGGAGGAGGCACGTATTACGCATTTTGGGGGTGGAGCCGCCTTCTACATGGCATGTTTACGCGCTGGACTAAAGCCCAACGATCTGTTCAGATTGCCATCGTTACGTACCATTGGTTCAACGGGCTCACCGCTGCCTCCTGAAGGTTTCCGCTGGATCTATGACGATGTCAAATCGAATGTCTGGCTGATTTCGTTCAGCGGTGGTACAGATATATGCAGTGGTTTTGTTGGCGGGAATCCGCTGCTGCCTGTCTACGAAGGCGAAATTCAGTGTCGATTGCTGGGTAGCAACGTCGAAGCATTCGATGAAAAAGGTAAGCCCGTCCGGGGGGAATTGGGTGAGATGGTCATTCTGGACCCGATGCCTTCCATGCCGATTTATTTCTGGAATGACTCCGATAACAAACGCTACCGAAAAAGTTATTTTGACGAGTATCCGGGCGTCTGGCGGCATGGCGATTATATACGTATTACCGAACGTAACGGCGTTATTATCTACGGTCGATCCGACGCTACACTCAACCGGGATGGCGTCCGTATTGGAACTAGCGAAATTTATAGCGCCGTTGAGAGCCTCCCCGAAATTGCTGACAGTCTGGTGGTCGGTCTTGAACAACCGGGTGGCAAGTATTTTATGCCTCTGTTTGTCGTGCTGAAAAACGGCTATAAGCTGAACGACGAATTAATTTCTTCAATCAGACAGACGCTACGTAGTCAGTTTAGCCCCCGCCATGTTCCTGATGCCATTTATTCCATCACAGACGTTCCTTACACAATCAGCGGCAAAAAAGTAGAAACGCCAATTAAGAAAATACTGTCGGGCGTTGACGTGTCTTTGGCAACCAGCAAGGATACACTGCGTAATCCGGCTTCGCTAGACCAGTTCATTGAGTTTGCCAATCAGCATCTCAAACCCAATTAGCGAACGATTGCGAATTGGCGCTTTAGACGAACGCTACGCAATACGGTCACACATTTTAGACTTTTTTTTACAACAGTATTTAAACTAGTTTATTGCTGCTACTAATTTGCTGTACAGCCTGCCAAATTAACAGGACACAAATAGGTAATATACCCCTGTAATATTCCTCGAAAAAACTGCCTTTTCTATTGATTGTATTTTTGATGGCAACTTTTTCAAAATTTTCAACAATCTTGCTATGCTCTTTGGAGCGCTTATATCTCAAAGCAGCTTTTGTTGAAAATTATGAAAGAGTACATCCGACCAATTAAACGCTTACTTGTCGTAAACCGGGGTGAAATCGCTATCCGTATTATGCGGGCTGCCACCGAGTTAGGTATTACCACTGTTGCTGTTTACACGTATGAAGACCGTTACTCGCTTCACCGCTATAAAGCCGACGAAGCATATCAGATTGGTCGCGATGAAGACCCTTTAAAACCGTATCTGGACGTAGAGGGAATTATTCTACTCGCCAAGCGCCATAAAATCGATGCTATTCATCCGGGTTATGGTTTCTTATCGGAAAACGTAAAACTGGCTCGGCGGTGTCGGGAAGAGGGAATCATTTTTGTTGGCCCTTCTCCAGAAGCCATGGACGCTTTGGGTGATAAGGTACGGGCCAAAAACCTGGCAACAACCGCCGGTGTCCCCCTTATTCCGGATTCGCGGGAAGAAAATATGTCGCCGGAGTTTGCCCTGAGCGAAGCTGAACGTATCGGTTTCCCGGTCATGGTAAAAGCCGCAGCCGGTGGCGGAGGGCGCGGTATGCGCGTCGTTCGCAATACCGAAGATTTCCCGAAAGCCTTTACCGAAGCGAAAAACGAAGCACGTAACGCATTCGGCGACGACACGATTTTCCTCGAAAAATTCATCGAAGATCCCAAGCACATCGAAGTGCAGTTACTTGGTGATCAGCACGGTAACATCGTCCATCTTTACGAGCGTGACTGTTCCGTACAGCGCCGTTTCCAGAAAGTGGTGGAAGTAGCCCCGTCGTTTGGATTGCGGCAGGAAACTAAAAATAAACTGTACGATTACGCGCTTCAACTAGGCCGGGCCGTAAAATATTCGAATGCTGGAACGGTGGAGTTTCTGGTCGATAAGAACGAGAATATCTATTTCATTGAAGTAAATCCCCGGATTCAGGTTGAGCACACCATTACGGAAGAAGTGACGGGCATTGATATTGTCAGAACGCAGATTCTGATTGCGATGGGGTATCAGCTTTCCGACAACGGCATTTACATCAACCATCAGGACGAGATTCCGCTCAACGGCTACGCAATTCAGTGCCGTATTACGACAGAAGACCCGGCAAACGGATTTAAACCTGATTTTGGAACCATTACCGCTTACCGGAACGCAGCCGGCTTCGGTATTCGGCTTGATGAGGGTAGCAGCTACGCGGGCATGAAAATCTCGCCCTATTTCGACTCAATGATCGTGAAGGTATCAGCGCGGGGACGTACGCTCAAAGGCGCTACGCAACGCCTGATGCGGGCTCTGGTCGAGTTCCGGATTCGGGGCGTAAAAACCAACATCGGTTTCCTCCAGAACGTAATCAGCCATCCTATTTTCCAGCGGGGCGAAGCGCGCGTATCCTTTATTGAAACGCATCCTGAACTCTTCGACTTCCGCAAACCACAGGATCGTTCGACGCGCGTACTAAATTACCTCGCCGACGTAATTGTCAATGGCAATCCTGAAGTCAAAAAGAAAGACGATTCAAAAGTATTTCGCACGCCTGTCGTACCACCTTTCGATACGTACAGCCCTTATCCAACAGGAAGCCGTGACAGGCTCAAAGAGTTGGGCCGCGACAAGTTTGTCCAGTGGACACGCGACCAAAAATGCGTTTTGTATACGGACACTACGTTTCGGGATGGGCATCAATCGCTGCTGGCAACCCGGGTTCGGACGCAGGACTTACAGAAAGTAGCGGAAGGATTTGCTAAAAATCATCCAGAATTATTTTCGATGGAAGTATGGGGTGGCGCTACGTTCGACGTATCGATGCGTTTCCTCTACGAAAGTCCGTGGAAGCGCCTGGCGGCCTTGCGCGAAGCGATGCCGAACATGCTTCTGCAAATGCTTTTCCGTGGTTCAAACGCGGTGGGTTACTCAGCGTATCCGGATAATCTGATCGAAAAGTTTGTGGAGAAGTCGTGGGAAACCGGGATTGATGTGTTCCGGATTTTCGATTCGCTGAACTGGGTAGAAGCCATGAAAGTGAGCATGAAGGCCGTCCGCGAACGTACCGATGCACTTTGCGAAGCCGCCATCTGCTACACAGGTGATGTACTCTCCCCGAACCAGCACAAATACACGCTTCAGTACTATCTGGACATGGCTCGTCAGCTCGAAGATGAGGGCGCTCATTTGCTGGCGATTAAAGACATGGCCGGTTTACTGAAACCCTTAGCTGCCGAAGTGCTGGTCAGTGAGTTGAAAAAAGCGGTAAGCATTCCGATTCACCTACATACGCACGATACGGCTGGTATTCAGGCCGCTACGTATCTGAAAGCGATTGATTCCGGTGTCGATATCGTTGATTGTGCATTGGGCGCTTTGTCGGGCTTAACATCTCAACCGAATTTCAACTCTGTAGTGGCTATGATGGAAGGGCACGAGCGAGAGTGCTCCATGAATTTGCCATCGCTGAATGCGTATTCAAATTATTGGGAAGATGTCCGGGAGTATTACTATCCGTTCGAATCCGGAATGAAAGCGGGAAGCGCGGAAGTCTACGAAAACGAAATTCCGGGTGGTCAGTATTCGAATCTGAAACCACAGGCGATTGCTACGGGACTGGGCGACAAATTCGAGACGCTGAAGAAAAACTACTCGGTAGCCAACCAGTTATTCGGCGACATCGTGAAAGTGACCCCTTCCTCAAAAGTTGTTGGTGATATGGCCATTTTCATGACAGCCAACAACCTCACCGCCGACGACGTATTGACAAAAGGCGAATCATTATCCTTCCCTGAATCCGTAAAAGAGTTGATGAAAGGGATTCTGGGACAACCCGTTGGTGGTTTTCCGAAAGAGATTCAGGACGTAGTGTTGAAAGGTGAAGAACCCATTACGGGCCGCCCGAATGAGCATCTAAAACCGATTGACTTCGACGCTGATTTCAATACGTTTCAGGAAAAATATCCACACAGCGACGGCTTCGTCGATTATTTGTCGTATCAAATGTATCCGAAGGTATACGACGAGTACTACAAGGCGAACGAGCAGTATGGAAACGTCAGCATCATTCCAACCCCGGCCTTTTTCTACGGCCTCAAGGAGAACGAAGAAATTCTGATCAACATCGAAGAAGGAAAAAATATCCTCGTGCGCTTGCTGTTCAAGTCGGAACCGGATGAGTTTGGGATGCGTACCATTACGTTCGAGCTGAACGGGCAAAGCCGCCAGGTTCGAGTTCGCGACCGGGCGTCGAAGGTGGAGAAGGCCATGAACGCCAAAGTTGGTAAAGACGGTGACGTAGGGGCTCCATTGCAGGGTCGTTTGACGAAAATACTGGTAAAAGAGGGCGATGCGGTCAAGAAAAATCAGCCTTTGTTCGTTATTGAGGCTATGAAAATGGAAAGTATCGTAGCGGCTCCCAAAGAAGGTAAGATTACTAAAATCGTACTAAAAGAAGGAACTCTGGTTGAGCAGGACGACTGGGTTATCGAATTATCGTAGGTACCAAATCCGTGCTACGTAGTGGAAGCAGGGAGATCAGCCAGTCTGGTTTCCCTGCTTTGTTTTTATTCCCGATGCACATCCTTAAACCGTAACATATCGCCTAATCGCTGCTCTTTCTCGTTATCAAACCCGCAGATCGACCTGAACTCTTTGGGGTTTCGATACGTCCCGAACAGCATATCCCACCAAACAATGTCGCCGTAGTTATGGCTGTGTTTTTCGTATTCATGGTGAATCCGATGCATTTCCGGGCGCTGAAAAATGTAGCCGACCCACTGGGGCGTTTTCACGTTGGTATGATAAAAGAATTCGCCCAACGCCGTACAGAGTGTATAGATCGCGCCAGCTTCCGCATTCAGTCCCAGCAACGTATAAACCAATAGACTGCCGATTATTGAATTAACCGTCATTTCGAGCGGATGCTTGTAGAAGGACGTAATGACCTCCAGGCGCTGCGGACTGTGGTGAATCTGATGAAAATGCGTCCATAGAAAATCAACCGTGTGCCGCCAGCGGTGCCACCAATAAAAGAGGAACGTAGCAATTACGTATGCGATGATTCCGCCTGCTACGTTGCTGAGATGAGCAGAAAGATGGAAAACGGAATAAGCTGAGAGCCATTTTTCCCAGGTAAAACCAGCTACCACCACCACAACTAGTTGGACAAAGTTGATGGCCAGCACGCGGATAGTCCAGGTTGGTACGCTGGGGAGTTTCCAGCCGGGAATCAATCGTTCGAGAAGAAAACAGAAGGCGAAAACGCTGAAGATGACAGGCAGCATAACGATCGGGTTTAGGTGAAATACTATCCCGAAGGAACGAGCGAATTTTGGCTAAAACATTGACGAATATCAATTTCGCTGGCCTCGCAAACGACTTAGCGTTTCGGCTGAAATTCCCAAATGCGACGCAATGTATTTGAGCGGCACGCGGCCGAAAATATCCGGAAAATCGGTAAGAAGTTGCTGGTAGCGTTCTGGGGCCGTTTGCATGCGCAGATTCTGGGAGCGCAGTTCACTCAATACGTAGTACTTTTCGGTAATCAGTCGCCCAATGGTGTTGAACTCAGGAAAATCCTGGTAAAGCTGCTGAAGCTGCACATAACTTATCGACCAGAGAATGCTCTCTTCCAGTAACTCAATGTATTCATAGGCCGGTTGACGCCTATAAAAGCTGGCGATAGAAATAATAAAATCATCCTCGCGCATAAACCACGAGGTTACTTCCCGCCCATCTTTGAGATAATATCCCCGTACTACGCCCTTTTCAACAAAATAAATACGATCCGAAACCTGACCCGGCTGGAGCAGCCACTGCTTTCGCGGGAACGTATCACAACGTAGTGCGTTTATCAAGGCGTTTCTCAGGCCATCGGAGAGAGGTTGCAACGTTTGAACTACGTTCAGTAAATATTCCATACCTGCGTCAATTTATTACGTTAACCTTGTGTTAATCAAAATTTTACGCCAATTTACCTTACAAAACACATCCGTCTTTTATGGAAAACCAACCTCCTCCTTACAACCCTGCTCCTATTCCGATGAGTGAGTCAGACGCTCGTATGTGGGCGATGCTGGCGCACTTAAGTGCCTTAAGTGGCTTGGTGACTGGCATTGGCAGTCTTGTAGCGCCTATTATTATTTGGCAAATTCAAAAAGACAAATCAGCGTTCGTTGATTATCACGGCAAAGAAGCAGTCAACTTTCAGATTACGATGGCCATTGCCTTCGCCATCTCTTTCCTGTTGATGTTCATTATAATCGGAGTATTCCTTATTTCTATAGTCGGCATAGTGTGGCTCATTTTCACTATTATTGCCGCCATAAAAGCCAATAATGGAGAATATTACCGCTATCCGTTAACCATCCGGTTCATCAAATAAGGTGAGCAAATAGATGGTTTGTTGTGTACTCTTCATTGTTGATACCTAAAATCAATCGATCAATCGGTAATTATTGCCCGCCAGTTGGTGTTGGTTAGCAGTAATTGCAAACGTTTTATTTGTATGAGTTCACAACAACAAAATGCTGAAGGCTCAATCGACGTTGAGTTGAGTGAAGAGATTGCCGAAGGTGTGTATGCCAATCTGGCAATGATTGCTCATTCCAACAGCGAATTTATTCTGGATTTTATTCGGCTGATGCCCGGTGTTCCTAAGGCCAAGGTAAAAGCCCGCATTATTCTGACTCCTGAACATACCAAGCGATTACTTGACGCTCTTCGCGAAAATATAAGCCGATATGAAGAAGCGTATGGCGGTATCAACGAACCTAATGATACGTTTCGATTTCCAGGTGGAGGGTTTAGTGGGCCTGTGGGACAGGCATAAATGTAGTTATAAAGTTATAGGGTTGTAAAGTTATTAGTTGGCTGACGCGACAGCAATCTGTGCATCAGCCAACTATATAACTTTACAACCCTATAACTTTATAACTTTTTTCGTATCTTTGCACCTCAAAATTCGGGAAGACTGTTTTTTTGTAAACAAAATTCAAATGCCTACTATACAACAACTAGTGCGTAAAGGCCGCGAGAAGCTTGAATTCAAGTCGAAATCGCCCGCTCTTGACGCCTGCCCACAACGTCGGGGCGTGTGCACACGGGTGTACACCACGACACCGAAGAAGCCAAACTCGGCTCTTCGTAAAGTTGCCCGAGTTCGTTTAACGAACGGCCGGGAAGTGAACGCCTATATTCCGGGCGAAGGTCATAACTTACAGGAACACTCAATTGTACTGATCCGCGGTGGTCGTGTAAAAGACTTACCAGGGGTACGTTATCACATTGTTCGGGGTGCGCTCGATACGGCTGGTGTAAACGGTCGTCTGCAAAGCCGCTCGAAATACGGTGCTAAGCGTCCGAAACCAGGTCAGGCTCCTGCAGGTAAAGGCGCTCCGGCAAAAGGTAAAAAGAAGTAATATAATTTAGATTTATGATTGCGGATATAGGATGTAACAATCGAAATCGACAATTATAAATCATTAATCAAATCAGAACTGGACGTTGGAAGGGCTTCGTTCAGAGTAAGATCAAAAATCTGAAGCAAACATGAGAAAGGCGAAACCGCCCAAGCGTTACGTATTACCGGATCCTAAATTTAAAGAGATCCTCGTAACCAAATTTGTAAATAACTTGATGTACGAAGGCAAAAAGAGCCTGGCGTACTCCATTTTCTATGACGCGCTCGACGTAGTGTCAAAACGTACGAACGACAACGGTCTGGATACATGGAAAAAGGCATTGAATAACGTAATGCCATCAGTTGAAGTAAAAAGCCGTCGCGTCGGTGGAGCTACCTTCCAGGTACCAACCGAAGTACGGGCAGATCGGAAAGTTGCGGTAGGCATGAAATGGCTTATCCGATACGCTCGTTCGCGTGGTGAGAAAACAATGGTAGACCGGTTAGCAGCGGAGATCATCGCAGCCTCGAAAGGAGAAGGTGCCGCTGTGAAAAAGAAAGACGATACGCACCGTATGGCAGAAGCCAACAAGGCGTTCTCGCACTTCCGGTTCTAAACCAATTTTATGTGATGAGGCTACTCCCGATAGCCTCTAAATTTACAAAAGCCACCTAACATTAGGTGGCTTTTGTTATTTTTGGCGCTATGACTACTCTAGAAAACGACTTCCTGCGTGTTTCGATTCGTCCTAAAGGTGCAGAATTAACGTCCCTTCTTCATAAGCCGAGCGGTATTGAACACCTTTGGCAGGCAAACCCGACTGTATGGGGATGGCATGCACCTAACTTGTTTCCAGTTGTGGGTGGCTGCCTGAACAATCAGCTTTTAATTAACGGCAAAACATACCCTATCGAGCGTCACGGTTTTGCCCGTCAATCTTTTTTTGAAACAACGGAGTCGACATTAACCCACGCTATCCTCTCGCTACGTTCCAGCGCCGTAACGCGCGTACATTTTCCTTATAAATTTGAATTTCAAATTATCTACGAACTCGATGGCCCCCGCCTGAACGTTACGTATCGGGTTGTTAATACAGACGAGCAAACCGTTTTCTTTTCTGTGGGCGCTCATCCGGCCTTTGCCGTCCCTTTCTACGTGAATGAAAATTACGAGGACTACTTTATTGAGTTTGAGAAAGAAGAGCCACTGGAAACCCATATGCTCTCGTCGGGAGGCTATTTTACGGGAGAAACGAAAGTTATATCGACAGAAGGAACCAACCTACCTCTAACGAAACATTTATTCGATCAGGATGCGCTCGTCTTTAAGAATCTGGCTTCTCGACGCGTAGCCATTCGAAGCAATCGGCACGACCATGCTGTTGTAGTTAACTATGCGGCATTTTCCTACTTAGGTTTATGGGCGAAGCCGGGAGCTGATTTCGTGTGTATTGAGCCCTGGTTAGGTTGTGCTGATAGTGAAGGAAGCCCTAAACCAATCGAGCAAAAAGAAGCAATCCAGCAAGTAGAGGCCGGAGATGTATTTGAAGCCTCGTTTTCAATTGAAGTAAGTTAGGAGATAAATTAACGTCGATCGGTATAGAACATATACCGATCGATTGTTGTCAGACTACTGCGTCTCTTCTAATGGCGTAAAATCTTTAAACGTACGCTTAATAGCTTTATCGGTTGCTTCTTTTTTGCTTTGCCAGTTCGCATCCAGTTCCAGCGCAACCAGGCCGCTGAGGCTCATTACATTCCGAAATTCATCCATTTTTTTAATGAATTCGTTGCTACGTCGAGCCGACTTTAATGAGAATTCGCGGGCAAATATGTCACCCTTGTTTTGCAATTCGGCTTTTTTACCCAATACGTAGTTATAGCGATCCAGTAAGTCTTTCATGGACTTACCGATAACTTCGGTTGCTTCGAGCGTCCCCATGGTCAGAACAGCCGTACCGCCAACAGCCGAAATTAATCGTTGTGAATCGGGATTTCCATTTGTAATAGCAGGTGATACACCGGTTATTGCGCCCAATGAGGCATTAGCGACTGAGCGATTACGTTTACCGCCTTTCGCTTTTTTATAATCACGTTTAAGCTGCTCTTCTTTTTCGCCTAACTGTTCTACCAAACCCCAGGCCTGCACTAGTAGCTGACGATACTGAACGTAATAATATCGGTCTTTTTCAGCTTCGTTCACGGCATTCAGTATTGTGAATGATATACGGCGCTCAGCCCGGTTCTGCGACTTGTCCAAGACATAAAAGGTTACCTGAGCACGTAATGAATCATACGGATCTTTTACGAAATCATAGCCTGGCTGCCAGATAAATTCATATTGGTTATTTGTATTTTTAACGAGGGCACTTTTTGGAATTTGCTGATTATCAGACAGAAACCCAAACGTTGATACGTCATCTTCTCCATTCTGATCACTCAGGTAAAATTTCAGATTTAACGTCGCATTCTCTTTCAGCTTGTAGTATTTCTCATCTGGAATAACTGTAATTTCAGGCGGCAGGTCCATCTGTGTGACCTCCACCTTTAAGCGCCCTTTCGTACGGGTTTTAGCAGGCTGGTCTTCTACCCAGAATTCAATATACTGAGGTGTCTGCTTTACTTTATTAAACTGATTTTGCGATAACGTCCAGGTAAACTCCCCTTGCGAAGACAGTTTACTTCCTTCCGGCATTTGGTCGGCGATGGGAATAAACACAATTGGATCACTGTCATCATCGTGAGCTTCCAGCTTATAGGTATTCTGCGTACGATAACTAACGTAGAAAGGCCGCAATTCACCTATTACGGGTGGTCGGTTCACATGCGTTACCTTAAAATCGATGGTATGTGTTGCTGTCTGACCACGCTGGTTACGAACTTCAAAACGCACTGGATATACTTTTGATGTCTGAATTCGGTCGGCTAAATCAAATCCGGGCGTCCAGCTAAAATGACCCAGTGAATCAAGACGCATACCCTCGGGCTTATCCGAACCAAAAGAGAACCGTAACGTATCAGTCGATGGCGCCGTAGTTTTCAGATCAATCTGTACAGTACTGCCTTCAGGGATAACGTTCCAGTTGGTGTGCGTAGGAAATATAAATTGTATTGGCTTAGAATCCTGCGCATAGGTGCTAATAACAGAAAAAGTTAAAAGCATCCATACTAGTATACCGACAGTTCGGTTCATAAGCGACATCAGGAGGTGGTCTGTTTTGAAAAACGTAAAATTAATGCCGAACATTTTGTAAGATTAAATCTATCTGACTGTTTTGATATTTTTCTGAGAAAAAATCCGGTAGTATCTGTATATAATTATGTTTTTCTAAGATTAGCGCTGTCTTTTATAATTTACTTTGTTAATGATGGTATTTACTTAAGTTAGCCAATACCCTGAATACATACTGACTTATTGTTGGTATTTAGCTTTAAGCGCAAAAGAAAAAAAAGTCGCTTCCTGGCTTCAGGAAGCGACTGTACAGAAACCATTTTATATCTGGTTACTTATTTTTTAGGCGTTGCTGCGCTCGTAGAAGCTGGCTTGGTAGCGGCTGGCGTGCTACCACCCGTGGCAGCAGGTTTATTAGCTGCGGCTGCTTTAGCAGGATCAATACCCAACTTTTTCAATACTAGCTCGGTAATATTGTTTTCTTCAGGTGCTACCAGCAAAATTGGGATGGTATTAGCACCAGCATCCAGATTGAATACGTACTGATAGCCACTCTCTTTGGCAACAGCATCAATCGCTTTCTGGATTTTTTGCACCACTGGATTTACCAACTGCTGGTATTTCGCCTGCAGCGATTGTTCAGCCGTCCGGCCAAACTCCTGAATGCGGGCCTGGAGACCCTGCAATTCCGTTTCCCGATCTTTACGGATTACATCCGACATCTGGGCGGCTCCTTTTTCGTAGGCACCGTACTTATCCTCCAACTCCTTCTGCATCCGTTTCAGTTCGTTTTCCGACTGCGTACGCTGAATAGTTAACTGGTTTTGGATGTCTTTCGCTTCAGGAGTTTGCGACAGAACGTAATCAATGTTCGTATAGCCTAACTTCAGGGGGCCAGCTGCTGCGGTAGTCGTAGCAGGTGCTGCAGTTGGGGCTTGTGCCTGTGCGTTTAAACCGCCCATAAGTAAGGCTGCTGCAAACGCCATGACGAGATTTTTCTTCATTTCGGATTAATTGTTTGTATTACTTGATTTGTGGTTGATTTATTTGTTGGATTACCATTTGTGGCTGTTGGTTTAGTCTCCAGTCCCAATTCTTCCATTACATAGTCGGAATAATCGTGTCTGGGATTTGTGTAGATCATTGTAAAGTCAGATGCTTTGTCGAAAATAAAATCAAGTTTCCTCTGAAGGGCGACTTTTTCTACGGCCCGATTGACTATATCCATCGGGACCTTCATCAACTCTTTCTTTTTTTCGTACAAAAGCCCCTGATAACCGAATACTTTGTTGTTGTACTCACGCGCTTCCCGTTCTCTGTCACTGATCGCACGCTGGCGATCACGCTTCATGTCTTCGGTCAATAGAATTTCTTCAGCCTGGTACGCTTTTTGCAATTTGTCAATTTCAACGTACTTGTCCTGAATATCTTTCGACCATTTGTCGGCAAATTTGTCGATCTCAGTTAATGCCTTCTGATATTCAGGCATCTTACTCAGTATGAACTCCGTATCTACATACCCAAACTTCTGCGCCTGCGCAGGAATCGTTAGCCAAACGGAGGACAAAAGTACGAAAAATAAGGCTTTTTTCATTGCGTGGCCCGTCATTTTTGCAGGAAGTGATTGATTTTCAGGAACGGTAGAAGAAGCCTACAAGAATTTCGGGCTCATATAGACTTCTTCATTAAAACGTTTACCGCCCTTAAATCTTATCTGATCTGTTGTCCAATTGTGAAGTGGAACTGGCCTGATGCTTTGTCTTTTACACCTGGAATTGTATCGAAGCCGTAACCGTAGTCAATACCGATCAAACCAAAGGCTGGCATAAAGATACGGGCACCAAAGCCCATCGAGCGTTTCAGGTCAAATGGATTATATTGTTTATAGCTTCCCCAGTTATTTCCGGCTTCCAAAAAGGTCAACACGAAGATGGTCGCCGATGGATTCAGTGAAACCGGGTAGCGTAATTCAGCAACGAATTTGTTGTAAACGACGCCCCCCTGGCTACGCGTAGTAGCATCAGACACACGGTTGTAATCAGCAGTATAGACGCTACGATCGTCGTAGCCGCGCAAACCAATAATATCCTGTGCCAGCGCAAATTGTCCCTGACCTGCCAGACCAGAGCCGCCCAGTACAAACCGTTCAAAAGGACCGATGTTGGTGCGTTTGTTATAACTACCCAGAAAACCCATGTGCGCGCGTGCATTCAACACCAGCTTACCGAATACTGTCTGAAACCAACTCGCGTCGAACATCCATTTGTGATATTCAACCCATTTGTACCGCTCTTCTGGCTTTGTCGTTTCCGTAGTCGTTTTAAACGCCGAATAAGGTGGTGTAAAGGAGCCGCTCAGCGAGAAAGACGATCCATTACGTGGAAACTGCGGATTGTCAATACTGTTACGTGCTAAAGTCGTATTGAACGTAATGTTGTTCGAGATACCGTCTTTATAACCAATGTAAAACAAATCAAGGTTATTCAGGTCATAGCGTTGATACGTCAGTGAGTTTGTCAGCGAGAAATAATCGTCAGGGACTTTTAACTGACGACCTAATCCAATTGTCACCGCGGTATTTGTGTAGGAGCCAGTAGGCGTACGTCCTTTCAAGCTCTGATAAATACTGTATGGGTTCAGCGGATCATAAAAGGTCTTGTAAACCGTATGGCTGGCACTTACTGATAATGCGTTTGGTTTGCGCCCACCCAACCAGGGCTCGGTAAACGACAGCGAATACACCTGATACTGACTTCCGTTAGCCTGGAAACGTAGCTGTACCCGTTGACCATCGCCTGCAGGAAGGGGCTTCCAGGCACCAAGATTGGGAATGTTACGTGCCGAGAAGTTATTAAACGTGAGACCGAGGGTTCCGACGAAGCCTACGTAACCACCCCAGCCACCCGATAATTCAATCTGGTCTGATGGCTTCTCTTCAACCGAATACTCAATATCTACCGTACCGTCGTTTTGAGGCACTGGGTTGATACCAATTTTTTCAGGGTCAAAATAACCAATGGTAGCCAATTCGCGCTGGGTACGTATTAAGGCCGTTTTGCTAAATTTCTGCCCTGGTAGCGTGCGTATAGTACGCATCACTACGTGGTCGCTGGTTTTGGTATTGCCGTTCAGGATGACTCGATTGATTGTTGCTTGCTTTCCTTCAGAAATCCGTATTTCCAGGTCGATCGAATCACCTTCTACAGCTCGCTCAATCGGCTGGGCATTATAATAGAGGTAACCATCGTCCATATAAAGTGAACTAAGATCCTGACCAGGGTTACCGTTCATTCGCTTCTCCAGATCTTCCGGATTGTAAACGTCTCCTTTGGTAATACCCAATACTTGCCGAAGTTGCTCTGTTTTGTACAGGTAATTGCCCGAAAAGTCGACGTTACGATAGAAATATTTGCGGCCCTCGTTCAGTTTTATATTCAGACTAATCGTCCGGCCACCGTTATTGATTATCGTATCGTGCTCAATGGCGGCATCCCGGTAACCAAGTTTGTTATAATACTCGACTAGCTTCTGCTTGTCTTCTTCGTATTTTTTCGGCACAAATTTAGAAGGTGTAAACAGTCGCCCGAAGCGCATTTCTTTCGTGCCCTTCATTTTCATACGTACCGCCGACTCATCCACTTCTTCAAGGCCGTCAAAATTGATTTTAGCAATTTTGATTTTCTGCCCTTTATCGACTGATACACGCATCGTAGCATTGTTACGGGCACTGTCGGGTATAGTTGTAATTTTAACTTTCGTATTAAGATATCCTTTATCGACAAAGAATTTGCGGACGGCCATCTGGGTGTTTTTCGTAATCGTGTTCGTTACAATTTTACCCAGATTGAGCTTTACTTTATCTTTCAGATTATCCTGCTCACCTTTTTTTACACCGACGAAATTAACCCGGTATAAACGAGGCCGCTCCTGTGCATGGAATGTAAGACTTACTTTTCCTTCTCCGGCATGCGTGGCAAACAGTTCAACGTTATCCAGAAGACCCGATTCCATCAGTTTACGTACTGATGAGCCAATTGCTTCGCCCGGAATACGAATTTTATCCCCCACTTTCAGTCCTGCCAGCGATACCAGTGAGTTTGGGTCAAGGTAGCGGGTACCCGTCATGGTCAAGCCCGCAATTTCGTACTCTTTAGGACTGGCGTAATTTAACAAATCGTCACTACCGGCTGGCGTTTCGGTGGGCACCCCTACTCCAACGCGTACCTGCGCCCGCAGTTGGGCTGGTACAAAACTGATGAGCAGACAAATTGCTCCCAATATGACTTTTATACGGTGTTCCAAGTGCTGTTACGTATTATGTTGTTGATTGTCAGGATTCATTTAGAGAGATTAAGGTTGTAATGAGCGTAACTATTTAACAACGTATCGCTCATTAGCACCTTTGGGCTGAATCCTCTTTTCATTTGACTAATTGTTCACTGGTTTTTCCAAACCGGCGTTCGCGTTGCTGATAGTTCAGAATGGCTTCGTGTAAATGATTCTTGCGGAAATCGGGCCAGAGCACTTCGGGCATATAAAACTCAGCATACGCCAACTGCCATAGCATAAAATTGCTGATACGCATCTCGCCACTGGTCCGTATCATGAGCTCAGGCTCAGGCATACCACCTGTAGCCAGGTGCTGGCTAAATACCGACTCATCGATCTGATCGGGGGTAAGTTCCCCGTCCCGTACTTTCATAGACAGTTGGCGGGTTGCCTCCAGAATATCCCATCGACCACTGTAACTGAGGGCCAAAACAAGTGTCAGCCCCGTGTTGCTCTGTGTCTCGCGCATAGCTTCCGCTAGTTCGCGCTGGCAATCGCTGGGTAAACTTTGGGTATGACCAATCGTTGTCAGCCGTACGTTATTATCCATTAACGTTTTGATTTCACCCCGGATGGTATGCACCAGCAATGTCATCAATGCATCTACTTCAAACTTCGGGCGATTCCAATTTTCCGTCGAAAACGCATACAGTGTCAGATACTTCACACCTAACTCGGCGCATCCTTCCGTCACCTCTCTCACAGCCTTAATCGCATTTCGGTGACCAAATACCCGAGCCGCTCCCTGCCGCTTGGCCCAGCGTCCGTTTCCATCCATGATAACGGCTATATGCTGAGGCAGATTGCTCGGGTCAATGTGTTCCTTCATCCCAGTAGGGGAGTTTTAACAAGAATTAACAAGACCGCGAAGATACGCAAATTTAGTCGGTAAGTAGGTACAACTGAGTTGGATTCCGTACTAAAGGTTAGATATAGTCAGAGCAGTTCGCCAGCGGAACATCATTGCGTTTTACATCTTGTATCTTTGCCCACTGGAATCATAAATTAACCTTACGTTACGTTTTGAGGGTATACCTCAATTTATTACGTTGTATGATGGCTTTTCTTTCGCGGCTTCCGGGCTGGATTTTTATACTTGTTTTACCGCTGCTGGTAGTATTGGGGTGTACAAAGAACGATAATAAGGTGGCAGCCCCCCCAACTATTCCGGATCGAATTCTGGAAGATAGCCAGTTAAGCTTATTTCGGGCAGCCGTTGCCTATGCAGACGTAAGCGATGCCTTAAAAGGCGGCAATCTGACCCTATTTGCTCCAACTGACTCGGCTTTTCAGGCATCGGGCCTTGCTGGCGCAGGGGCCCTTACTTCCATGTCAAGAGAACAGGTGCGGTCGTTGGTTCTTTATCATGTTTTATATGGCTCGGTGGCATCGGCCCCGATTCCTTCGGGCTGTAATCCAGTGGAGACCGTTAGTAAAGGCATTGCCTTTGTCAACAAAAGCAGCGATGGCACTACGTACATCAACAACGCCAGATTGATACAAACCGACCTGGCTTTAGCGAACGGCTACATTCATAAAATTAACCGTGTACTGACACCCGCCACCGGCGATTTGTTAACAGCTCTCCAGAGCAACCCAAATCTGACGTTTTTATCAGCAGCCATTAAACGTATCAGCAGTAATACCACTTTATTAGCTACGCTGAAAAATGCGCTCTCTACAGCTAACGTAACGATATTTGCTCCAAATGACGATGCTTTTAAAGCCGATAGCCGCTATAACAACCTAAGTGCTATCGAATCGGCAGATCCGCAGACACTGGCCAATATTCTGTTATACCACGTTACGTCGGGCGTATTGTTTTCTAATCAACTTCAGACAGGATCACTCACATCATTATATAGCGGCAATAGATTTTCAGTGACGGTTACGTCAGGACAAGTAACCGTTAAAGGCAACAAAAACGCAACAGCCGCTACGATTAAACAGGCTGATCTGACGGCCAATAATGGTGTGATCCACGTAGTTGATAAGCTATTGCAGCCCTGACTTATTTATTCGACAGCGTTAGTATTCAAACCATTTGCCACCGTTAAAGGTCTCTAATCGTAACTTCAGTAACGATCAGCTTACTCTATTTTCATGCACAAGCTTCATTTGATTGCCTTCTTACTGCTTGTTAGCGGGATGATCTCCTGCCAGACCGATATTGATGCTGATGCTAAAATCCAACTGGACAAAGAAAGCGCCGATATATCGACATATGCGAGCAGCAAAGGGCTTTCAGGCAATACAACATCTTCGGGGCTTTACTACGTTATCAACAAAACCGATTCGTCAACAACGGTAAAACCAGCTTATGGAACAGAGCTTGAGTTTAATTATAAGATGTATGTGCTGCTTGGACCGAGCAATACCACCGCTGTAAGTGGTGTTACGGATCGGCTCGTCGATTCAACGTATGCCGATTCCGCTGCCGTTTTTTACCCGTTTTTTGAAAATTCGCTGAGGAAGGGACTGGAAGAAGGGCTTCTGCTGATGAACGAAGGCGACAGTGCTACGTTCCTGATGCCTTCTACATTAGCATTTGGCAACGTAAAGTTTGATACTTACAATATTCCCGCTAATTCGCCGGTTCGGTATGATGTGAAGCTGCATCGGGTACGTACTGAAGATCAACAGATTAACGATTATATTGCCATCAATAAGCTAGTCCCAACCGAAACCACGTCAAGTGGTCTGCGTTTCATTAAGACGGTTAGTAATTCATCAGGCGCTACCCCAACAGCGAATCAGACGTTAACAATTAATTACAAAGGCAAACTTTTACGTACCGTATCCGCTTTTGATAGTACGACCACAGGAACGTATTCAACCTCTCTAGGAAAGTCGCCGTTGGCTGGATTTAATGAGGGATTGGCTAAGCTTAAAGTAGGAGAAAAAGCGACTCTGATTTTCCCATCCAGCTTGGGGTATAAAACTACTGGCAACGTTAATAGCGATGGGACTTATATAGTCCCCCCCTATGCACCACTTCGATTTGATATAGAGTTGATATCAGCACAATAGGACATTAATCCCAAATTATTCCGTTCATATTCCAACGACCTGCCACATTAAAGGATCAATATGCGTATTACTAGTTGTTTCTCTATTTTCATGCATAAACTTCATCTATTCATTTTCAGCGCGTTAGTACTTGGTACGGTTACCGCTTGCACAAGCTCAATCGACCCTGGTGCCGACCCGAATGCCGTTTACCAGTCAAATCTGGCCGATATTAATACCTACGCAACCAGCAAAGGACTTTCAGGTAGCTCAACCAATACGGGCTTATATTATGCGTTAACTAAACCTGGTGCTTCATCGGCTGTTGCGGCCGCTGTAGGCCAGGAAGTTGAGTTTAATTACACAATGTATGTGCTGTCGCGAAGTGGTAGTGGCGTAACAGAAAAGAAACTGGATTCACTCTATACGACAACCCCCGTTTATTACCTGTTATCTCCTTATTCAACTCAATCAAGCTTTGTTCCCTTATTACCCGGCTTGCAGGAAGGTTTATTAAAAATGCGGGAAGGTGACCAGGCTACGCTTTTGCTCCCGTCAATCCTGGCATTCGGCGACCAGGTCAGCGCCAACGGCCAAATTCCGGCTAATTCGCCTATTCGGTTCGATGTAACGCTAAAACGAGCCCGGACAGAAGATCAGCAGATTAATGAATACATGACAACCAATCAGTTAACGCCCACTGAAGTTACGACCACCGGCTTACGTTTCATTAAAACGGTTAGCAACCCGACGGGCGCTTCCCCAACGGCTAATCAGACCCTTGTCGTGAAATACAAAGGAAAGTTATTACGGTCTGCTTCTGCCTTCGACAGCACGGGCACGGGCTCTGCTAACTTTACACTCGGCAGGTCTATAGCTGGTTTTGACGAAGGGCTGAAAAAACTCAAAGTAGGTGAAAAAGCAACAATTATTCTTCCGTCAGCGATTGGTTATGGGCAAACTGGCTATCAAATAATTCCGCCTTATGCACCGCTACGATTTGATATAGAATTGGTTTCTGTGCAATAGGATCTCACAGTCATACAAAAAAGAGTCGCCCGGTTGAGCGACTCTTTTTTGTATATATTCCTTACTTCGGAGCCATACGTATCGCGCCATCGAGTCGGATTACTTCTCCATTCAGCATTGGATTTTCGATGATGCTTTTAGCCAGCATGGCGTATTCTGCTGGTCTACCCAAACGTGATGGGAAAGGAACCTGCTGCCCCAACGACAAGCGAGCCTCTTCGGGCAACCCGGCGAGCAAAGGCGTTTCGAACAAGCCCGGTGCAATGGTCATCACACGAATACCCGATCGGGCAAGGTCGCGGGCGATGGGCAAGGTCATTCCAACAATTCCCCCTTTCGATGCCGAATACGCTGCCTGCCCAATCTGCCCGTCGTAAGCCGCTACGGATGCTGTGTTTATAATTACCCCGCGCTCACCTTCGAATGATCCATCGCCACGGTTGGGGTCATTGTGTTCCATAGCCAGCGCTGCCAATCGAATTACGTTGAACGTACCAATGAGGTTTATCGACACCACTTTTTGAAAAACCGCCAGCGAATGCGCTCCGTAAACGCCATCGACTTTCCCAACTGTTTTTCGGGCTTCAGCCACACCCGCACAATTGACGTTAATGTGCAGACCACCAAAAGTTTCAACGGCCAGATTGATAGCCGCCTGAACATCGGCCTCATCCGTTACGTTCGCTTTAACGAATCGAACGCTTGCGCCCAGCTCATCGGCCAGTACGGTGCCGCGCTCGTGGTTCATATCAAGAATCACTACGTTGGCGCCATTCGCCACTAACATCCGAGTGGTTGCTTCGCCCAATCCGGAAGCTCCTCCCGAAACAATAGCCGTTGAATTTGTAATTTGCATAGGTTAGGTTGGTTTACGTGCATCACGTAGCACTCACCTGATCAGGCGTTGCAATTTCGATACGTCGATGTCCTGAACAGCTTTTTTGTCGTCGATAGCCAGGCAGGCGGCCTGTGCTGCCGATTGGCCCAAAACCATAAAAACGGGCTCCATCCGGATGGAGCCATAGGCAATGTGACTGGCCGATAAACAGACCGGAATCAATAAATTCTGAATACTGCCCCGCTTGGGAATCAGCGCCCGATAACTAACTGGATAGGGAGGAAAACCGCCTACCTGCACGTCGCCCTCGTTACGGACGACCCCATCAACAACGAGCCGCTGGCAATTGTGCGAATCCATAGTGTAAGCAGCCATTCCTACGGCATCCGGAACCGTAACTTTTCCTTCGCAATTTGCCTGTGTCATTACGTATTCGCCGACCAGACGGCGCCCTTCCCGAATATATAGCTGGGGCGAAAAGTGATTATTATCGACGTATTCGTCTTTCGGGTAGCCCCATTGCAGCATTTCGTCGCGCAGGTGTTTGGGCATGCGCGCATCGTGGCCGATGAAGTAGAAAAAGCCTTTTGTGTACAGCTCATGCTCGCGGATGATTTCGGCCCGGCGGGCATAATCTGCATTAGGATACTCGTAATTCGCGCCGATCATATCGGTCGATAGCCCTCCGCAGTTGTTGATATCGGTTTTCCGATTCGGCATCATCACAAAATGCATCAGATTCCAGGTTAGCTCCGTCGGCATTTTTTTGGCGATCTGACGTAGCAGTAACTCATACTTTGTAGAGTCGTACCCTTCCGGGCGCGTAATGGGAATCCGGTTGGCAGGATCGTTGGTAAAGCAGAGCCGATAGTTATACGCCTGCACGGCCTTATCAGCCGAACCGTTCGGCGCCAGTTTGGCCGTACTGACACCCCACACCAAACCACTTTCCGGTTTTCCGGGCACTACGTACGGGTCAACGCCATCGGGAAACTGATGCTTATCGCGAAACTGTACACCGTTCAGCGGCTCGTTGTACTGGCTGGATGCTTCCCGCCCGATGGTATACGTAACGCCTGCTTTGGCCATCAGATCGCCTTCGTACGAACAATCGATAAACTGCTTTGCCCGAATCACTCGATTTTTCAGGTTGGTACCTGAAGAAGGTTCCAACGTAATGGCCTGAATTCGATTATTTTGGGCTTGTACGGATGCTAGCCGATAATTGAACCAAACCGTTACGTTCGCTTCTTTAACGTACTGGTTAAAAACAGCTTCGGCAACGTGTGGCTCGAACGTCCATTGTTCCGGCTGCCCATAATGCCGACCGATACGTCGGTAGAAGTCGCGGGAAAGGCCTGTAATCGCCTGTTTGTTACCAATATCCGTAGCGCCTAACCCACCCGACGACATACCGCCAAGATGCTTCCCCGGCTCGATCAGTACTACCGACTTGCCGGATTTCTTCGCAGAATAAGCCGCAATAACACCCGCCGACGTACCGCCATAGATGCATATATCTACCGTGATAGACTGGCCGTACAGGCAAAAGGGAACAAGAACCAAAAGGAAAACCTGGGAAAGTCGGTTCATATTGACTACCTAATCCGTTTATAAAATCGCCATTAATTCTTTCCAGTGACGAATATCGTAAGTAGGTGTATCGTCCACAAGTTGGCCTTGAGGATTATAAAAGATAGTATCTAGGCCTACACTCTTAGCACCCAGAATATCCGCTTCGTAGTTGTCACCAATCATGATGCTATCGGCAGCCGACGTACCACTGATTTCCATAGCGTACTGAAATACAAGTGGATTAGGTTTTTTCGCATTTGCATTTTCGCTGGTGATAACATGTGTGAAATAATGGGCAATTCCTGAACTGTCCATCTTTATCGCCTGAATTTCGGCAAAGCCGTTGGTGATAATATGCATGGTGTAGCGGCCGTGCAGATAGTCCAGAATTTCGCGGGCCGACTCCAGCAGGTGAGCCTTTCGGGGAAGTAGTTTCAGATACTCGACATTCAGATCCGCGTGAACTGCCGCTTCGTCGACGCCCAACGCTCGAAACACCAGTGGGAAGCGGTGTTGCCGAATATAGGTGTGCTCAATCAGATTCTTGTCGTAATCAGCCCAAAGCTTTCGGTTAATATCAATAAAGTGTCGGCTAAACGCTTCAGCAGAAGGAATCCCAACATCAGCCAGCCGGAACGTATCGAACAACTCAACCAGACATTCCGCCGAGTTCCGGTCGAAATCCCAAAGAGTGTGGTCGAGATCGAAAAAGAGGTGTTTATATCGCATAAAGTTTTAGAGTCGTAAAGTTGTAGAGTTCTACGGATAAATAGCACCATAGTACTCCAAACTTTACGACTCTACACGGTTAAAACTCAAGTTTCAACCGCTCTACAGGCTGATTGTTTACCAGATGGCTGTCAACGATTTCGTCTACATCCGAGAGTTGAACATTGCCGTAGTACGTCCCTTCAGGATACACCACTAAAGCCGGTCCAAAAGCGCAGGCATCCAGGCAACCCGTCCGTTGAGCGCGCATCTCCCGTTGTAAACCTCGCTGAACAAGAGCCGCTTTGAAGGCTTCGACCAGCTCATTCCCGTGCACTTCACCGCAGGATTTCTTGGGTGCTGGTTTCTGATTATTGCAGATAAAAACGTGTTTTTTGTATTTCATAGGTTTCGTAGAATTCATTATCAAAGGTACGTAACGAACCCTATGTACTGGTCACTAGTTTACGGTTGAGCCGCACTTTTTATAAAGTTGATGCCAGAATACGGTCGGTTCCAATCCTCTGTATCAAAGCCAGCGGGCAATAAACTCACCGAATACATCTTTGTATTGATCACTGACAGGAATAGTGGTGGTGCTGATCTGAACGGAATTTCGGGTAACAGCACTGATGTGATCGAGCGCAATAATAAACGATCGATGGACACGCATGAACCGGCGGGAAGGTAGTTTCTCCTCCAGTGTTTTTAAGCTCGTTAACGATAAGAGCGGCTTCGCTGGATCACTCTGCCGATATACTTTAACGTAGTCTTTCAACCCTTCAATGTATAGAATGTCGTTATGAGCCACGCGCACCAATTGATACTCAACTTTGAGGAATAAATAGTCGTCGGTCACATCTGCGGTGGCAACGGCTGGCAGCGGTTGGGGCGCGACTGTAGATTCGGGACGCTGAATTAGCTCAAAATAATTTCTTGCTTTACTGGCCGCCCGCAGAAATTCTTCGTAGTTAAACGGTTTTAGCAAATAATCCAGCGCATCGACCCGAAAACCATCCAGCGCAAACTGGTCGAATGCCGTTGTAAAAATGATCCGGGTATTATGTGTTCCGCGGTTGCTACGTTCCAGTACACGCGCCAGTTCCAGCCCCGTTAAATCCGGCATCTGAATGTCCAGAAAAATAACGTCGACCTGGTGTTGCAACAGATGTTGTAACGCTTCAACAGCGCTACTGAACCGACCAGCCAATTGCAGAAACGGCGTTTTTTCAATAAAAGCACAAACCAGCCCAAGCGCCAGCGGTTCATCATCTACAGCGATGGAGGTAAGTGTCATGATACGTTCAATGTTAAATGAACACGATATTCACCGGCCGAATTATGATCGTCTATCGATAGTACGTATTGGTTTGGGTAAAGCAAATCGAGCCGCCGACGCGTATTGGTCAGTCCTATTCCGTTCCCAACTTCGAGCGATGCCGTTTTTTGAGGAAACAACGTATTACTAACGTCCATAAGCAACTGGTGTTCTTTCTGCTGAATACGAATACGAATCCCGCTTGGCTCCAGTGTACTAACCCCATGTTTAAAGGCATTTTCGACGAACGGCAGAAAAATCATCGGAGCAATCGCCTGATCCCGCAGGGGCGATGGCGTATCTAACGTAACGGTCACTTTATCCGTCAGCCGAAGCTGCATAAGCTGAATATAATCGCTCAGGAAGGCCAGCTCCTTACTCAGCAACGTAGTACCTGACTGGGTTTCGTAGAGGACGTAGCGCATCATGCGTGAAAGCCGGTGCAGGGCTTCTCTCGCCGTTTCTACATCGATCAGGGTTAAGGCATAAATGTTGTTGAGGGTATTGAAAAAGAAATGCGGATTGATCTGTGCTTTCAGAAACGACAATTCGGATGTTGTTTTTGCCTGCTCCAGCGTAGTACGCAGATTTGCTTCATCCTGCCATTTCTGCAGCATGGCTATACTGGTGCTTATGCCCATCACGAGCAGAATAGTGAATAATGTCGGCTGCACCCATCCGTAAAATCGTGGACGCCCATCTCCCTTCGGATGAAACGTATGGTACATCTGTATCGACAGGTCAAGCCCAATCTCGATAAACCAAATGACAGCCATCACGGCACTAATAATTCCGATCAGCGTAAATATGTATCCGCTGGTTTGGCCACGCAACAGCAGGCGGGGTACCA
Source organism: Spirosoma sp. (assembly GCF_048594605.1). GTDB lineage: Bacteria > Bacteroidota > Bacteroidia > Cytophagales > Spirosomataceae > Spirosoma. Next base: position 12,742 of record NZ_JBMDWV010000040.1, on the reverse strand, counting down.
TCCAGTAAGCGTTCAGATAAAATACACCGACCATCAGCCCGAAAAAAATGACCTGTCGCACCCAGAACAAGCGCGGAAACTGCATTTCTGAATTAATGGACTGATAAAAGAAAAGCAGATAGCCCATCAGAATCCAGCCCAGCACGTGAATTAGCAGGGTAACGTAGCGACGGGAGAAAAGAGTAGAAGCCATTGTCGTCGGGAAAGCTACAAGTTTAGAACAAAAAGTAACGTTTTGCCGGGCTAATCGCCACATATACAGAGTTCCCCGATGGTTTGGCCATTTTAACCGACGAATGTCTTTTCGGGCAACGGTACGTACTAAACCAAGCGTTCATCGGCTGAAATCGGCATTCCGCCGACATTTTCCGTCCTTCGGTCTATTGCATTTTTTGGATCAAATAAAGGATTGTTGCTTTGTTTCACAATCTGTAATCTTGCTGAAGATGTTCAAGAATTTTATACGTCTATTATTAACCATCGGACTCTGGAGTGGTTTCACGCAGGTCCAGTCAACATACGCTCAATTTGGCCCTCCGGGTGGTGGTCCAGGCGGTCCCGGCCGATTTGGCAACCAGGAACTTGGCCGAAAAAAATCTGAATTTACAGGCGTTGCGGAGGATACGCCCAAAGGCAACGGCAAAATAACGGGTCTCCTGATCGATTCGTTATCGGGCAAACCCGTTGAGTTTGCAACAATCGCCCTGATCAATACAGCAACCAACAAACCTATTGACGGTACTACGTCGGATGCAAAAGGAAATTTTACCCTGAGTAAACTTGCCCCTGGCGACTACCGGCTTCAATATTCGTTTATTGGCTACAAAAACCAGGATTCAAAGCCCTTCACGATTGCCAAAGGCACTACGTTGAATATGGGCTCCATTAAGTTCTCACCCGATATACGGACGCTCGGCGAGGTAGTGGTAACGGGGCAGGCTGCCGTAATCGAAGAAAAGGTAGACCGACTCGTTTTTAACGCCGATAAAGACATGACGGCCAAAGGCGGAGACGCTTCGGACGTACTGAAACGGGTACCGATGCTGTCGGTAGATCTGGATGGCAACGTATCGCTACGGGGTAGCCAGAATATTCGGGTACTGATCAACAATAAACCGTCCACAATTGTCGCGGCCAGCGTAGCAGATGCGTTAAAGCAATTGCCCGCCGATATGATCAAGTCGGTAGAGGTGATTACGAGCCCATCGGCCAAATACGATGCCGAAGGAGCCGCCGGGATTATCAACATCATTACTAAAAAGAATACGCTGCATGGCCTGACACTGAACGTAGACGCAGGCGTCGGTTTACGCGCTTCCAACCTTGGTTTGAATGGTTCGTTCCGGCAGGGAAAACTGGGTATTACGTTGGGGGGCTTTGGCCGGGCAATGTACAACCGGGCCTCTTCAACCTTGGATCAGACGACGTTGGTTGGCTCGCAAGAGCGACGTACCAGCCAGCAGGGGACGGCCTTCGACAAACCTGTATTTGGTCAGTATACGCTCGGCTTCGATTACGATCTGGCGAAAGATCAGTCGCTCTCGGCGAATGTTCGGTTTGGTACCCGCAACTTTATTCAGCAGCAGACGCAGCTTACTAATTCGTTTATTGGCGACTCGTTGCTAAGCCTGACCAATCGCGATGTAAACCGAAAAGATTTGTCGAACTCGGTGGATATGAACCTGGATTATGTCAGCACGTTCAAGCCGCAACAGGAGTGGAGCATTTCGACCCAATACAGCCGCACCGGACTGACAAACAATTTTTTCGCCGATATTCTTAACCAGTCCGATATTCTAACGGCTCGTCAGCAGAACATCAACAACAACACCAACCAGGAATTCACCATTCAGACGGATTATCAGACGCCTATTAAAAAGAACCAGTTGCTGGAATTTGGTGGAAAAGCAATCATGCGTAAAGTGGACAGCCGCTATCAGTATCTGGTGGGAGGCAGCACAGGCGACTTGAACTTCGATCCGACCAATCCGTCAGGAACGCTGGCTTACGATCAGAACATCGGCGCGGGCTACATTTCATATACCTACATAACGCCGAGCAAGTACACATTTAAGGTTGGTACTCGCTACGAATACACCGACATATCGGCCCGGCAATCAACAGAGTCGCGCCCTAATATGGAGCTGAACATTCCGAACTATAGCAATCTGGTACCGAGCATTAACGTATCAAAAAGCCTGAAAGCAGGCACTACACTGAAAGCCGCTTACAACCGCCGTATCCAGCGCCCCGGTCTGCAACAGTTGAACCCGAACCCGAACGCGGCCAATCCGCAGATGATTATGGTCGGAAATCCAACGCTACGTCCCGAACTGACCGACAATTTCGAAGTGAGTCTGAGTTCTACGATCAAGAAAACGTATCTGAACACGGCCTTATTTGCCCGGCTGACCGACAATGCGATAACCCAGATTCGTATTCCATCCGATACGTTAGTAGGTGGTATTATTACTACGTTCCAGAACATTGGTATCCAGCGCACGTACGGAGCGAACGTATTCTTCAACACGAATCTGACGCCCAAGTGGAGCATCAATGGTGGCCTGGACGGCTACTACCAGTACATGCAGGGCCTAACACCGAACGCGGAAGGTCAGTCGATAACGATTGAGCGAACGGGCTTCAGCCTTGGTGGTCGATTAATGAGTCAGTTGCAACTGGATAAAGGCTGGAGTGCGCAGGTATTTAGTTTCTTCCGGGGGCCAACTCCGCAGTTACAGGGTACGATGGGTAGCTTCTACATGTATTCGCTGGGGGTTAGGAAAGATCTTGCCAGCAAACGGGGTAGTATTGGTCTTGCCGCCGAAAACTTCGTAACCAATGGTGTAACCATGCGCACAACGCTCAATTCGCCACTGCTTTCGCAGGTAAGTGTTACGAATCTGTACAACGCCAACGTAAAATTGACGTTCACGTACCGTATCGGCAAAATGACGTTCGAAGAAAATCGCCGGAAATCTCGCTCTGTTAATAACGATGACGTAAAAAGCGGTGAAGACGGTGGTGGCGGAGGTCAGCAACCAGCAGCCCCTTCTGGTGGTGGCGGACGCCCAAGATAATATCGGGGAAGGTGTGGCCACAAATTCTATTGTTCAAATTAATAAGCGCTTAGTGGCCAGTCTCTTAAAATAATATAAATTCGTAACAAACAAGGACTATTTCCAACCAACAATTCTGCAAAAATCCATGAAATCAATCGTATTCGCCGTTGCCGCTTTACTTGCGGGTTCTATTACGTACGGCCAAAGCACCTGGGCACTCGATAAAGCGCACTCTAAAGTTGGCTTCACCGTTACACACATGCTTTTATCGGAAGTGGATGGGCATTTCAAAGCATTTGACGCCAAAATCACCTCATCTAAACCTGATCTTTCCGACGCTGTATTCGAATTTACGGGTGATGTAAACAGCATCGACACCGGCAATGAAAAGCGGGATAGTGACCTGAAAAGCGATAAATTTTTTGATGCCGCTAATTACCCTACGTTAACGTTCAAAAGTACATCATTTAAAAAAGAAGCGGACAAAAAATACAAAGTAACGGGCGATCTGACGATGCATGGTGTTACGAAACCTGTTACGTTAGACGTGGTCATGAACGGGCCAATAACGAACGAAAGTCCTCGCGGAAAACAGGAAAAGGTAGGCTTTAAAATGACCAGTACGCTGAAACGCTCGGATTTCAAGGTTGGTACCATTCCAGTAGCTGTCGTTAGCGAAGAAGTGGAAATTAAGGCCAATGGCGAGTTTACGAAGCAAGCCAGCGCAACCGCAGACGCTAAGAAATAACGTAATCTCCTGCTTCTGTGGACTCAGCAAACCCTGTTTTTTCTAGCCAGTAGCTGAGTCCACAGAATCTTCCTTCAGGTACTTTTCATAACCCAATCTATGATGAATTCGAGAAGGCGTTTCCTGCAGGATGCAGGCACGCTCGCGCTCGGGAGCCTGGCGCTCCCTCAACTTACCCGTGCCACCAGCTTACTCCCGGCAGTTGCCGTTCCTCCCATTGGCATTCAACTTTTCACGCTTTTCCGGCAGATGAACGAAGACCCCAAGGGTATGCTGGAGAAAGTAGCGGCTGTAGGCTACAAAGAAGTGGAGTCGGCTTTCAGCACACGGGGCGGCTATTACGGCTACAAAGCGACCGAATTTAAAAAGCTGGTGACCGATCTGGGTATGACCTGGCGGGCACATCACGCCATGGGCGCACCGTTCCAACCCCGTCCAACGCCCCGTCCCGCTGCCGAAGCAGGTGCCGGATCGGCCCCATCGGGAACGCAGAGGCCCGCGATGGACTTCTCCAAAATGCCACCCATGCTGAGTTTACGCGATAATTACCAGCAGTTGGTCGACGAAGCGGCCGAGGGCGGGCTTACCTATCTGGTTTGTGCCAGTACACCCGTTGCTACGATGGATGAAATCAGGAAGTCAATCGAAGTATTTCAGAAAACAGGCGAAGCCGCTAAAAAAGCCGGGATCGGTTTTGCGTACCATAACCATTCGACGGAATTTGATCCTGTTGATGGAGGCAAGACACCGTATGAACTGATTCTGTCGCAGACAGACAAAGAACTGGTTAAAATGGAGTTGGATCTGGCCTGGGCCACCAAAGCCGGGAAAGATCCCGTCGCGTTATTTAATGAGCAACCGGGTCGCTTTCCGCTTTGGCACATCAAAGACATTAAAGGCGATAATAAAACGATTACCGAAGTCGGCAATGGCGTAGTAGATTTTAAACGCGCTTTCGCTGCGGCAAAAACAGCTGGCCTAAAATACTTCTTTGTCGAGCAGGATATGGCTCCCGAAGGCCTTGAAAGTATTACCACAAGTTATAAGAATCTCACTAAAATTCTGGCCTGATACGTAGCGCCAATTGGCGCTACGTGCCTATCTCTTTTCTACCAACTATGCGGTCTAAATTTTTATCGCAGTCATTTTCGTTTTGCCTGAATACGACAATCGTACTGAGTTTGGCTTCCTTCGTCGTTCAGGATCAGCCGGGAAAGCCGGATGAAACCCGGTTCACGCCTGTTGTGATTGCCGAAGACCTGGATGAGCCGATGGTGTTTGACGTATTGAAAGACGGAACGGCATACATTATTGAGCGTAAGGGAGCACTCAAAAAATATGATCCCATTACGAAAACCGTCGACCTGATTACAACGATCCCGGTTAATACAAAATACACATCCGCTGAAGGCAAAGTCTCTGAAGCCGAAGAAGGGTTGATGGGGTTATCGCTCGATCCGAAGTTTGATCAGAACCACTGGATGTATTTGTACTACGCCCACCCAACGGAAAAGAAGCACATTCTAACTCGCTGGGAACTACGGGACAGTAAACTTCAGAATGAAAAGGTCATGCTGGAAGTGCCCACCCAACGCGAAGTCTGCTGCCATACCGGCGGTGGAATGACTTGGGACAGAGCCGGTAATCTGTACCTTACGGTGGGGAATAACACCGGCAATCAGCAGGCGGCACAAACCGATGAACGGCCGGGACGTAGCAGTTGGGACGATCAGGGCCATGCTGGAAACACAAACGATTTGCGCGGTAAAATTCTACGGATTCATCCTGAAGCCAACGGTACATACACCATCCCTGAAGGCAACTTGTTTCCGAAAGGGACCGAAAACGGGGACGCCCGCCGAACCCGTCCTGAAATTTATTCGATGGGGCATCGTAACCCCTGGCGGATTTCAATTGATAGCAAAACTGGTTATCTGTATTGGGGCGAAGTAGGTCCTGATGCCACAAAAGATTCGGAGATCGGCCCGCGTGGGTATGATGAATTGAATCAGGGACGGAAACCCGGTAATTTCGGCTGGCCGTGGTTTGTCGGCAATAATTACGCCTTTCCGGTTTATGACTACGAAAACAAGAAGCCGCTTGAGACTAAAGACCCAAAGCATATTGTTAACACCTCGCCTAACAACACCGGTTTAAAAGAATTACCACCAACGGCACCTTCGTTCATTTACTATCCGTACGCGGTTTCGGAAGAGTTTCCGCTGGTTGGCACGGGTTCACGTTCGGCAACGGGTGGTCCAATCTATCACCAGTCCGATTTCAACGGCGCCAAACGCCCCTGGCCTGCTTATTATGAAGGCAAATGGCTGGCGACGGATTTCTCGCGTGGCTGGATCATGGCCATTACCATGGACGCCGATGGAAATTATAAATCAATGGAACGGGTATTGCCTGGCTATCATCCTGTTGAACCGATCGATATGAAGTTTGGCCCCGAGGGTGATCTCTACGTTCTTGAATACGGTAGCAACTGGTTCAGAAAGAGCGATAACGCCAAACTCGTCCGTATTGAATATAATGGTGGCAACCGCAAGCCAATCGTACAGGCATCCGCCAGCAAACAGGGCGGTACGGTGCCGCTGCAACTCACGTTACAATCGGATGGTAGCAAGGATAACGACGGCGACAAGCTAACGTATCAATGGAAAGTTACATCGCCGGGCGTAACACCACGCACCTTTACGACGGCCAATCCATCCGTTACGTTCGACAAAGCAGGTGTGTATACCGCTACCCTAACCGTATCTGATCCGAAAGGAGCATCGAACAGCCAGTCTGTAAAAATTATTGCGGGTAACGCTCCGCCCAAGATTTCGGTCAATCTGGCCAGTAACCAAACCTTCTTTTTTCCCGACCAGCCGATTCAGTACACCGTTCAGGTCGACGATCAGGAAGATGGCAGCCTCACCGATAAAAAAATAAGCCCGGCGCGGGTGGCGATGAGCATTGATTACACGTCGGAAGGTTTCGATTATGCTGAGGTTATTCAGGGGCAACGTAGCGTTGATGCTTCAACACAATACGCTGTGGCTCAATCAATTATCAACCAGAGCGATTGTAAAGTCTGCCATCAGATCAGCACCAAATCAGTAGGTCCGGCTTTTACGGCGATTGCCACGAAATACAACGGCGACGGTGGCGCTCACGACCGATTGGTCGCTAAAATTCGGCAGGGTGGTGTTGGCGTTTGGGGCGACGTAGCGATGCCAGGCCATCCGGCGATGTCGGTAGCTGATGCCAGCTCATTGGTTCAGTACATTCTGCACATCAACGATAAAACGCTTAGTAGTCTTCCGCTGCAGGGAAAATATACGCTCAAATTACCCGAGGGGGATAACGGCAGGGGCTCTGTTCTAGTCCGGGCAGCCTACACCGACCGGGGCGCATCTGTGGGTTCCGCGAAAGTTCCGGCACAAACCTACGAACAGATGCTGGTGCTACGTAGTCCTCAACTCGAAGCATCGTCAGCACAGGTTATACATGGTGCCGATGTCAAAGCTAAAGGCATGGGCAAGGGCGAAAACGTTATTCCCTATGCCAATGCGTACATTGGTTTCCAGAAACTGGACTTGACCGGCATCAAACAACTGGAACTGACGGCAGCCGCCCAACGACGTGAAGGCGCAGCAGGTGGCTTAATTGAAGTTCATATCGATTCGCCCACCGGTCCGGTCATTGGTGAGTCAATGGTTGAATTGGCTCCCGAAGTCGATATGGCGAAGCTGATGGCTCAGATGGAATCGGGGCCTAAATCCACTACTGGAACGATAGGTGGTACGGCAGCGGCTTCAACTAGCAAACCAGGTGCAGCACCAGCTCAAAGAAATCCGTTTGCTCGTCCGCCTGTATTTCTGTCCCTGAAACCGACAGAAGGCCTGCATGACGTGTATTTCGTCTTTAAAAATGCCGATGCGAAATCAATTCAGCCGCTGATGAGCTTGTCTACAATTAAGTTCATGGATAAGGTAAAAGAGGTGGCTAAGGCGAAAGAATAAATAATACCTGAATATGCAGAAAGGGACTTTGCTCAAAAGCAGGCAAAGTCCCTTTCTGCATATTCAGGAATTTCTATTTCAAGCGATCGCAAATTAGCTCAGAATGTTCCGGCAAAAGTTTACGCACTTCTTCACTTCGGCTACCGAGGTAGAACCCGATGGAACCTGATATTCCAGCTCGACGGTAGCCGGGAAGGTGTATTTCTGTTCGCGCATGAGTGTCAATACGTCCGTCAGGGGTGTATCGCCCTGGCCCCAGGGCAAATTACCTTTTCCATGCGCGGGAGTCTGTCGATCTTTAATGTGCATACTGGAAATCCGACTGTGTTTCTGGCGAATTAGGCCCAGCGGATCAGGCTGACCAGCCGCTACGTAGTGTCCCAGGTCGAAATTCATGGCATTTCCCGGCGATTGCACCAGTGCTGTATCCCAAAAGGTTGGCGTTTGCTGCTCATGGCCATGGTAGCCTACTCGTATCCCATGTTTTTCAGCCATTTTACCTAATTTGAGTGTATGCGCGTCGTTTGCCGGATGTTCCAGCGTAACCTGATTTGCTCCCAGCGTTTTAGCCGCCCGCATACCGTAGTCGATCTCGGCATCCGAGTTCTGCATCCCAAACGCGTCGGGCTTAAATCCGTAGATGGTCACACCAGCCTGATTGTACATCTTGCGTACCTGTTCAAACTTACTCATCGACGCCGACTGACGCCACTTAGCCACTTCTGCACGGTACGATTTTGTCTGTGCTTCCATTTCGGCTAGTTGTTTCTGCTCATCGTCGGTCAACGTCTGATTTTCGCGTCGCTTTCTCATTAGCGGAAACATAGTCCGCATGTCAACCGAGTTTTTAGGAGCACCAGCAAAGGTTTCAGCGGGCCCACCCATCAACTCAATGGCACTGATACCACTGTCCAATATGTATTGCAGAGTCGCTTCGGCGCTTTGATCGGGCATATCCCGATATGAATACGTAATAACCCCAATCTGCACGCCCTTGACCAACGAATTAGGCTTTTCGCCCAGACTACGTATCAGAGCAGGCATTCCAAATACTTTGCTGCTGCCTACTACTGCACCTGCAATTAAAGCAGTTGTGGCTCCCAGAAACCGACGACGCGTTTGATGATCTTTCATGATTTTAAGTAGTTAAGGGCTTTACGTATTGAATAGTACCGAAGCGGTTAATTTACGACTAATCAACCTTTAAATCTTCCGGAGATTATTCTAAAGCGTTCGTATTTTAATATTCCGAAACCAGACGCTGGTATTCCAGTCTTGCAAGCCAATATGCCCGCTGTATTTACCTTTACCAAAAGGCGTATCTTTCAGTTTGCTGTTTGCGATGCGCTGCTTCCAATCGGCGCTGGTCAGATCATGCTCCTGAACCACGTAGCCATTCATCGTGACGGTTAGTTTATTCTTTTTCAGCATGACGTTTACCTTATTCCAGCTTCCCAGAGGCTGTGGTTCCTGCATGCGCACATCCGCTATACCGAATATGTCGCCGGAACTGTGTGGATGTTCCACGGCTTTTTGGTAAAGTGCATCGTCGCCTACCTGCACTTCCATAGCCGTACTGTAAATTTTGGGATACTGTGGTGCTTCCTGCGCAAAGAAGAAGAACCCACTGTTGGTATTCTTTTCGATTTTGAATTCGGCTTTAAACTCAAAATCGCCGGAAAAAACTGCGTCAGTTATTAAATCCCCACTGTCACGCGGCTTATCGGTAGCTGTCTTTGGCACGTCCAGATGCAGTACGCCCTGCTCGATTCTCCAGGACGAGGGTGCGCCTTTACCATTATATCGGTGCCAGCCGTTAAGATTCTGACCATTGAAAAGCAATTTCCAGCCTTCTTTTTTTTCCTGCGCTGATAACGTATTTAGTGCCTGTGCTTGTAAGTCTGCACAGGTAATACCTGCGAGTAAAATAAATGCCGCTATTTTGACAAACATAATGGTACAGTGATTGAATGTATAAAAGATTACACAAGCAATAAACTCCTCATTACGTAGCGTAAAGTTGTAATCGGCTCACAAGGCTACCTGCTCCAATGATACGCGCTTCCCTGCCTAAAAACACATTTCTAATACGTATCAATTTTCATGGATCAGGATTCAGTATCAGTAGCCTTGCCATGACTTTATAGGTATTACTGAACCTATTCCTTTTTCTGTGCTCTCTTATGAAAAACCATGTCTGGCTCGGAAGCCTGTTTACGATATCGGCACTGGTCGTTACGTGTACGTCCTCTAAAACAACCCATCAGCAGACCACACAGACTGAGCAAAAAATGGCCTCATCTGACGCTGATTATGGAACAAAACCCGTTGTTAACCCGATTGCCAATCCAGCCCACCTAACTCCGGAACAAAGTTTACGTTTGTTTCGAGTGCCAAAGGGGTATCATATGAAACTGGTAGCCAGCGAACCTATGGTGCGCGAGCCTGTAGCTATTGCCTGGGATGGTAATGCCCGCATGTACGTAACGGAAATGGACACGTACATGCAGGATGCCGATGCTACAGGAGAACATGAGCCAATCAGCCGGATTATGCTGCTGGAAGACACCAATGGTGATGGTAAAATGGATAAGAGTTCGGTTTTTATAGATAAGCTGATGCTCCCCCGTATGATTCTATGCGTCAATCATGAGCTTATTGTCAATGAAACCGATACGTATGACCTTTGGAGTTATAAAGACACTAACGGCGATGGTGTGGCCGATGACAAAAAGCGCATTTATCACGTCGATCGGAAAGCGCCTGGTAATCTGGAACACCAACGTAGCGGCTTAGACTGGAATCTGGACAACTGGATTTACGTAACAGTCGATCCAGTACGTTTCCGATACACCAACGGTACAATCCGCATGGATTCGCTGCCAAGTGGCTCCAACGGTCAGTGGGGCTTAACACACGACAACTATGGCCGCTTGTTTTTTAGCCGTGGTGGTGGCGAAAACGCAGGTTCAGGCTTCCAGATTAATCCCAAATACGGTGCGCTTGAATTTGCTGATGCGTATGATGAAGCTACGTTTAGCCCGGTCTGGTCGATCATTGCTAACCCCGATGCACAGGGAGGTCCGAAGCGATTACGTCCCGACAGTACGTTGAACCATTTTACAGCAGGTTGTGGTCAATCCATCTATCGGGGCGACAAATTACCGGCCGATCTGGCAGGCGATTACCTGATTTGTGAGCCTGTAGCCCGTATCGTAAGGCGTGCCCATGTTGTGAATAATCAGGGAAAAACGCAGCTCGAAAACGTGTATAAAGAGCAGGAATTTATTGCCTCATCCGACTTTAATTTCCGCCCCGTCAATACGTATACGGGTCCCGACGGCAACCTGTATATCATTGACATGAACCGGGGTATTATTCAGGAATCGCAATGGACACCTAAAGGGAGCTGGATTCGCCCACAGATTGAGCGGCTGGGGCTGGACAAACACATTCAGCACGGACGTATCTGGCGGCTCGTTCAGGATGGCGTAAAACCTGGCCCCAATCCAAAAATGCTCGATGAACCAGCCAGCAAGCTCGTTACGTATCTGGATCATTCGAACGGTTGGTGGCGTGATAATGCGCAGAAGCAATTAGTCGTTTTAGGCGACAAATCGGTTGTTCCGATTCTGAAACAAATTGCGGTTGGCCAACAGGCCAGTTTACCAAAGAAACCCAGCGCTTTAGCCCGAATTCACGCGCTCTGGACGCTGGAAGGATTAGAAGCTATCGATCGGGCAACGCTGGCTCAGGCCCAGGAAGACGAAGATGCACAGGTGCGCCGAACGGCTATCTGGATTAGCGAACCGTATCTGAAGAAGAATGATGAAGCAATGATTAATCAGGTGGCTTCCTTGCAAAACGATCCGAGCATTGATGTGCGGGTGCAGCTACTGGAATCATTACATACCAGTACGTCTCCAAAAGCCAAAACGGTTATTCAGGAATTACTCGCTCAAAACGCATCCAACGCCATGCTTACATCCGTTGAAGCGAGTATTCAGAAAAACAATGACTTCAAACTATTTGGCAGCAGATTGGGCCGTTTTTCAGCTGCCGAACGAGGTTCTATTCTGAAAGGAGCCGAAATATTTAAGTCACTTTGTTCATCCTGCCACGGAACCGATGGAAAAGGGCTGGCTAGTCAGGTTGCGCCACCCATTGCCGGCTCGAAACATTTGGCAGATAACGGAATGATACTCAAGATTTTGCTACAAGGCTTATCGGGTCCGATTGACGGCAAGACCTATCCCACGATTATGCCGTCGATGGCTGATAATACTGACGAATGGATTGCCTCGGTAGCGAGTTATATCCGTTACGAATTTGCTACGTCGGGTTTTCCACCCGCTGCCGCCCGGCCAGCCAGTCAAACGGCAACGGGCGCATCGACAGCTCAGGCCGCTCGTCCACCGGCTGGTGGCTTCCGGCGGTTTCAGCCCATCATCAAAACCGAGGAAGTCGCCAGACTCCGCCAGGAAACAGCTCAGCGTACTACGCCCTGGACACTGGATGAGTTAGAGAAATCCAGCCAGTAACCTGTAAATAACATTTTGAAATACCTTTTACTGTACGTAGATTTAATCTGATAATCAGCGCATTCTTAAACCAACCTCTACCAACATGAAGAAATTATATGCCGTATTGACTGCTGGCTTGGCCGGGCTATTATTACTCGCCACTACTACGCGTTCGATTCGTAATCAGTATGGATTTGAAACAGGAAATCCAGGCATTAAATCGATCAATGCGCTGGCGTTTGGTCCAGATGGTGTGTTATTTATCGGTGATGGACGTAGCGCATCCGTTTTTGCTATCGATACGAAAGATGTTAATGCTGTAGAAAAGGCCGCTCAGGTCGAAATAAAAAGTATTGACCAGAAGATTGCAGCTCTTTTAGGCACTGAGGTTAA
>NZ_JBMDWV010000004.1:0-14694 GCF_048594605.1 Spirosoma sp. | reverse complement strand
GATCGGCTTCACGCAGCGCATCGGTTACTCGTTCATCATTCATTCGTTCGGCCAGTTCTGGCGTCGTCAGGGAAATATAAGGTTGACGATCCAGTCTTTCCATATACATTTTCCACATAACAACAGCCTGGTTGGCCGTTTCCGAAACTGTTAGTGAATTAAGACGCACCCCGAGTTGGTTATAGTTGTGCAGAAAGCGCAGGTGACGACGGTTAAGCTGATAAAGTCGCCACTGGCGCCGAATTGCCCGACCGAACAGACCGTATAAGACAGCTATGATTGCGCCTATTGAGAGTAATCCCCTGGCAAGCGCTGTGTAATTAAATTGCTGCTGGAGCGGTACCAGATGGGTTTCCGTTGCCAGAGCAATCGTCTGCGAATTTGGCGAAGCGAGCTTTCGTGGAGATAATTTTGACCGTAGAAAAACAGTATCCATTTGCGACCAGTATGCTGTACAATCAAGATCGTTGATAACACGAATTGGCACACGTAGCATCTGACTTGAATCAGTCTCAAAAGATACCAGTGTATAAACGGCGCTATCCCGGCTAATCGCTTTAGAACCTTCTCCTGTCGTTTGGGTGGCATAAACGTCCACTTTCTGCACCCGATAGGGCAGGAACGACTTCGCTGTATCAGGAAACAATACGTCAATTCTGGGTCGGTGCCAATACGTTAATGAGTACCGGAATGGCCGGCCAATTTCAATACTGTCCGTCAGGAAATGACCATGTATTCTCGCCGGCGATTGTGCCCAGCCAGAAACGGTGACCAGCCAACAGAAGATAAAGAGACTACGCCTGTTTAATTTCATTGGTACTTTCTTACCCTAAACAATTCAACAAGTTTTGGCACAAAGTCTTCCTGCGAATCAATGGCGAGGTAGTTAGCATTAAACTGCTTACACAGTCGTTCAAGCCGAATCTGATTCTGGCGAAACGATTCATGCAATTTAGTCCGGAACGAACTGGAAGACGTATTGACCCACAACGTTCGGCCCGTTTCGGTATCATGAACGGGAATGATGCCCAGTTTAGGCAGTTTCACCTCCCGCTGATCGTACAGATGAATCACTACCAGATCATGTTTTTGCGCCAGAGCTCTAAGATTATGTTCGTAACTCTGATCGATAAAATCGGACAGCAGGATAACGACACTCCGGCGTTTCAGTACGTTTAGCGTGAACAGTAGCGCATCGGCAATGTTCGTCCGGCCCGATACGGGTTGCAATTTATAAAGGCCCATGATCAGCTGATAGCCAGTTTTCAGACCATTGGCTGGTTTGATATATTTCTCCTTCTGGTCGGAAAAACAGTACATTCCCACGTGATTCGCTTCGCGAATGGCCGACAGTGCTAATACGCCACACACTTCTTTGGTTGCTTCCAGCTTATGGCGGTAATGAGGGCCAACCTGTTGTGAGGCACTAACGTCGACGATGAAAAAAACAGTCTGATCTTTTTCCTCACGGAAGATTTTTACGAATGTACCATGCCCTTTTGACGATACGTTCCAGTCAATTGCACGTACGTCATCACCATACTGATACGTACGCAAGTCGCTGAACTCCAGTCCACTTCCTTTAAATATGGACCGAAAACTACCGCGCATCTGTGAGTTAACCGCTTTACGAATGCGAATATCGAAGTTGCGGAGTCGAGCTAAAAATTCGTCCATAGAAGTACCCTAGTTTAACGTAACGTACGGAGGAACAGTACAAATCAAAGTCGAAATACACGTAAAAAACTCGGCACGGCGCACGATGATTGTTGTCAGTCAGCCGTAAAACTTAAGCTATTTTAACGCTTAGTTCCGAACTTTGCCCGTCAGGATTGGCTTACAAAAGTAAGCTAAGAAATTATGCGGCAGAATCGATACGTATCTCTTTTGGGTGGACTCTTACTGAGCTTTTGGCTGATGTTGTCGTGCACGGCACCCGAAGATCAGCGTCCTGATAATCTGATCGACGAAGATCGCATGGCTAACATACTGGCCGAGGTGCATATGGCCGAAGCCCAGGTAAGCCGCCTGAATTTAGGGGCGATTGATTCATCAAATATGGCTTACAAGCATTTGGAGAGTCAGATCTTTCGAAAATTCGGTGTCGATACGGCTATGTACCGGAAGAGCTATATTTTTTATTCATCGCACCCGGCCGACATGGAAGCTATTTATAAGAAAGTGGTTGATAAACTGACACGTAAAGTAGATACGAGTAAAGTTGCGGCCAAAAAGCCCATTCGTTCATGATAATCGGTATTATTGGAGCCGGAATCTCTGGTTTATCGCTAGCCTACGAACTACAGAAAAGGGGCGTTGAATATCAGCTTTGGGAAGCAACCGATCAGCCAGGCGGGTATATTCAGTCGCGTCGTGAAGCCGGGAAATATTTGCGCGAGTTGGGGCCAAATTCTCTTCTCGGCGATGCCGATCTTCTACAATGGCTCGATGAATTAGGACTCACTCCTGAGCTAACCTTTAGTAAACCGGTAAGCAAAGCGCGATATATTTTCCGTGATGGGCGTTATCAAAAATTACCGTCCGGGCCTCTCTCATTGTTGTTTGGGAGTTTTTTTAGCTGGAAAACCAAGCTTGCTATCTTTCAGGAACGTAACAACAAAACCGTGTCGCCCGAAGGCGAAACGCTGGCGCAGTTTTTTCGGCGACGGTTTTCTGATGAAATCGTCGAGTACGCTCTTGGTCCGTTTGTCGCTGGTATTTATGCCGGCGATCCCGAGCAGTTGCTGGTCTCCGAAACATTTCCCCTCTTGCTTCAGTATGAAAAAGAGTACGGTTCGGTGTTACGTGGTTTCATAAAAAACCAATCGGCAACGGGCAGGCGGCAGTCGTTTAGTTTCAAAGAAGGGATGCAAGTGTTGCCCAATGCGTTAGCTGATAAGTTGACTAATCTTTCACTGAACAACCCCGTTCAACGTATTGATAAAGTGAGTGACGGCTGGCGTATTGAGAGTGTAGCGGGAGTCAAAACAGTTGATCAACTCGTTATTACAACTCGCGCTGACGTAGCGGCCAACCTGGTAGAGCCACATTTTACCGAACTCTCGAGAGGATTACGTAAAGTAGTTTATCCACCCATGACAGCTGTTCATTCAGTGTACAAAAGGGTTGACGTAGGCCACCCGCTTAACGGATTCGGTGGCCTGAATCCCAAAAAAGAAGGTCAGTTTTCCAGTGGGCATATCTGGAGTAGTTCCGTATTTGAAGGACGTTGTCCTGAGGATGAGGTTTTATTTACAACCTTTGTAGGCGGACAGGCTAGTTTAGCGAATGCCCGGCAGCCTGACGACGTACTATTTCGGCGGGTTCATCAGGAGCTTTCAAATGGATTTGATATAAAGGCGGATGGCCCGGTGTATCGCGCGAGTCAGCGTTGGGAATGGGCCATTCCACAGTATGATGCTAATCTTGCTGCCATTAAACAGCCGATCCGGAACGCTGAAGCTGATAACTTTTTTGTGTGTGCCAACTGGTACGGAGGAGTCTCTCTCTCCGATTGTATCCGAAAAGCTCAAAAACTTGCTCACCAGTTAACCGAATGAGCTATGATTAACAATTTTTAATGTTTTAATTGTGCAAATTAAGAGCAATTTATAGTTATATAAATAACTCTATATATAACCCTGGAAAACCGTGAAAGAGCGTTTAGTCGTCATTCCAACTTATAATGAAATTGAGAATATAGAGGCTATAATTCGCAAGGTGTTTAGCCTGCCTGAGCCATTCGACATTCTTATCGTTGATGATGGATCTCCCGACGGAACGGCTCGGCGTGTGCGGGATTTACAGGAAGAATTTGCCAGTAATGATACGTCACTTCGCGGGCCGGGTAAATCCCGGCTTCATTTGTTGGAGCGACGGGGTAAATTAGGGTTAGGAACGGCTTATATTGACGGATTTAAGTGGGCGCTGTCGAGAGGATATCAGTATCTTTTTGAGATGGACGCTGATTTCTCCCATAACCCCGAAGATCTGGTTAAATTGTACCATGCCTGCGCCGATGAAGGGCCTGAGCGGGCTGATGTAGCCGTAGGGTCCCGGTATATACGGGGAGTCAACGTAGTGAATTGGCCAATCGGTAGAGTGTTGATGTCGTATTTCGCCGGTGTCTACGTGCGATTTGTTACGGGCATGTCCGTTATGGACCCTACCGCCGGATTTATCTGCTATCGGGCCGAAGTGCTGGAAGTAATATTACATAACCCAATCAAATTTGTGGGGTATGCCTTTCAGATCGAGATGAAGTTCACCTGCTGGAAATACGGGTTTCGCATTCATGAAGTGCCAATCATTTTTACAGACCGTACAAAAGGGGTTTCCAAAATGTCGTCCAAAATTTTCAAAGAAGCTGTTTTCGGGGTTCTGCAGATGAAAATCAGCAGCCTATTTCGTCACTATATTCCCCGGAAGCCCGCCAAGTCAACGGAAGAAATTCCGGCTACCGTCTGAAAACAATACGGCCGTTTACAAGCGCAGGCTAGTCCTGAATCTGTAGAGTGAGGAGGAATAGTTACGGATTACTTTTGGTACGATGGGCATGGCTCACCTCACGCACCATGTTCATCAAACGCTTCCAGCAACGGCCAATCGTCTTCTTATCCTGATCTTTCTGATCGGCTGGGGGAATCGTCGCCACTTCGGGTTTAGCCGTTGTATTACGTGCCACGACCGGGTTTTTACTAAACGCCCCCGATTCGGCCTTCGTGGACATGGCTGTTTCCTTGACAGTCTTCGACGTAGTCGATAAGCCGCCCTGCATTGGCATAGCTACCATGATTGTCGAAACGAATAAACCAGCGCATAATAGCGAGGCCGTTATCAACAGGCTTTTAAACGGAAACGGTTTCATGAGTAGGGTTAAAGCGTACGGCACTCTGGGACAGTCCATAAAGGCAGTTTGCGCTTGTGCGAACATAACGTAGATAATATTAGCAACTTATATACGGGCATTAATTATTTTAAAGGAAATAATTTTTTGCATATTATAAATTTCATAAAATACTTATCAGGCAAAATAGTATACAGGTCTTCTACGTTCCTTAATGATTGCTACGTCATGATTCATAAAAAAGCTAAGTATTGACCTGACTGTTGCAGAAAATAAGACGACGTAATAAATCAGCGCGATAACGCCCACCGGAAACTGTTATCTTTACAGCATCGTTTGTAAAATACTATGTTTGAGAATCTTCAGGATAAACTTAATAAGGCCATCAAGACCCTCAAAGGGCAAGGCCGCATTACTGAAATTAACGTTGCGGCCACAATCAAAGAGGTGCGCCGTGCTCTGACTGACGCTGACGTTAACTACAAAGTCGCTAAAGAAATCACCGACCGTATTCGCGATAAGGCCCTGGATCGCAAAGTGCTTATTTCGGTTGAACCTGGCCAATTGTTCGTCAAAATTGTACAGGAAGAACTAACCGAATTGATGGGGGGCGAAGCGCAGGGTATCAATATCAAAGGCGACCCTGCCATTATACTCATCGCCGGGCTACAGGGATCTGGTAAAACGACGTTCTCTGGTAAGCTGGCATCCTATCTGAAAAAACAGGGACGTAACGTTCTTCTTGTTGCGGCCGACATTTATCGTCCAGCCGCTATTGACCAGCTAAAAGTATTGGGCGAGCAGGTTGGCGTAGAGGTTTATTCCGAACCTGAAAACAAAAACGCCGTTCAAATTTCGCAAAACGCGATTACGCAGGCTCGTAAAACCGGTAAGAAAATTGTCATTGTGGATACCGCAGGTCGTCTGGCCGTCGATGAAGCCATGATGCAGGAAATCGAAGCGGTTAAGCGTGCCATTGCGCCCACCGAAACGCTGTTTGTTGTAGACTCAATGACGGGGCAGGATGCGGTAAATACGGCTAAAACCTTCAACGAACGGCTTGATTTCGATGGAGTAGTTCTGACCAAGCTTGATGGCGATGCGCGTGGTGGAGCTGCTCTTTCTATCAAAACGGTAGTGAATAAGCCCATTAAATTCATCAGTACAGGTGAAAAAATGGAAGCCCTCGACGTGTTCTACCCCGATCGGATGGCAAGCCGGATTCTGGGTATGGGTGACGTAATATCGCTGGTGGAGCGTGCGCAGCAAGCCTTTGACGAGGAAGAAGCCAAACGCATCAATGCCAAGATGCGTAAAAACCAGTTTGACTTCGACGATTTCCTGTCGCAACTGCAACAGATCAAGAAGATGGGGAACGTAAAAGATCTGCTTGGTATGATACCCGGTATGGGTAAGATGATCAAAGATCTGGACATTGATAACGATTCCTTTAAGCCTATCGAAGCCATTATCAGCTCAATGACGCCGAAAGAGCGGCAGCGTCCTGATATCATTGATGGAAGCCGGAAGAAACGTATCGCGGCCGGTAGTGGCACGAATATTCAGCAGGTAAATAATCTACTGAAACAATTCGACGAGATGCGGAAGATGATGAAGAAAATGAACACCATGCAGGCATCGGGCAAGTTGAATAAAATGATGCGCTAAAGGTAAAGTAATTGGTTAGGTTCAAGGTTGCAGGTTTTATGCTACGGCATGACGGCTGCAACCTTGAACCATTTTAAGGCGCTAACAAAACCCGGGAATCAGCTAAGTGACAGCCGGAAGAAGAACGAAGCTCCGGGCGTTACGTTGTCGTGTAAACCAACCTCGCCCCCCATCGATTGGATAAACTCTTTAGAAATGGCTAGTCCAAGTCCCGTACCGCTTGATTGACCATTAATACCAGGAGCCCGGAAGTATCGATCAAAAACTTTTGCGCGGTGTTCGGGTCGTAATCCAGGACCGTAATCCCGAACGGTAAATTCGACTTGAGAGCCCGTACGTAGCGCCGAAATATCAATGCTATTATCGTCGGGACTATGACGTAGTGCATTCGACAGAAAGTTAATTAACACCCAGGAAGCTTTATCCAGATCTGCTTTGACGAGCGGTAAGTCGGTTGGCAGCGTGATGTTGAACGAAATGTGCTTTTGTTCGGCTTGGGCACGTAGCGCATTCGTTGCCGTTTGCACCAGTTCGGCGGGGGCCACCGAATGAATCTGCAACTGAATCTGCCCTGACTCGACTTGAGCCATATTCATCAGCTCTCCTGTGATTTTTAAAAGCCGATCGGCATTGTCGCCAACGCTAACAGCCAGTTGTTGCTGCTCTTCGTTTAGCGGCCCAATTCGGCTGTCCTGAAGGAGTTTCAGGCTCATTTTAATCGCCGAGATGGGCGTTTTTAATTCATGCGATACAGTCGCTATAAAATTGGTTTTGGCCAGGTCCAGTTCTTTGTAAGACGTAACGTTTTGCAGAACAATCACATAGCCAGCCTGAACGGGCTGCTGCTCACCAGTAGGCGTTACGTCAACGGATTGAATCTGTTTGGTGAAATAGCTCTCTTTTCCGGCTGTGCCGTCTGGCCCCGGATCGTAAATTTTCAATAACGCGCCAGGAGTATCTTTATGCGTGTTACCAATGCGTTGTCGTTCACGAAAGGTAACGTCATCCGGCATAATACCGTGAATCAGTGTTCGCATCAGATCGTTGGTAGATGCTACGTCGGGCGCATATTTACCGATAAGCTTTTCTTGTTCGATACCCAGCAGTCGGCTGGCTACCGGATTTACAAAGAGAATAATTCGTTTTTCGTCCAGTCCAATAATAGCGTCGTTCATGATCTGGATTAAGGTATCGATCCGCTTTTTGGCGAACAACACCCGCGCCAGATTAGAGTGTTCGTATTCGTCCAGCTTCTGTGCCATCGAATTAAAGGAACGCGCTAATTCACCAAATTCATCACCCGATCGGATGTGAAGCCGCTCTTCGAAATTTCGACTGGCAATCTGTTTGATCCCGCGCGTCAATTCACGCACTGGATTGGCGATGTAGCCGGGAATATTGACGATAAACGACAAAACAATCAGTACACAGAATGTGCCAATAAACGCTAACCAGAGCAAAGCATCTTTTGCCGTTGCCTTTGCCGTATCGCTTTTGCGCATTATGGCCTGCCGATTCAGATCGTCTATTGCAAATAAACTTTGCTGGATGCGGCTGGTAATCGCTGGATCTGTCGGTTCGTTACGTAACCGATTAAATTCCCGCCGTAACGTAGTGGTTACATCCTGCTCGTTTATTTCTGTCACGTTACGTTCCTGTTTTTGCAGACTTTCCTCAAAATCGGCGAGGTCGTCGGCAGAAAGTTTATCGTTTGAACGGAGGACAGCCAGGGTTTTCTGCATGTCGCTGGCGAGTTCCAGCGACATGTAATTATCTTTCAAAATCGCCTGTGAATCTTCAGACAGGCGGTTCAGGTAATAGGCGCTCAATCCGCCCAGTAGCAGAATAATGCTGAACAGAAAAATCAAGGAGAGCGCTACTTTTGTTTTAAGCGTCATGATTTGTTTGACCTTTTCGGTTATGAAGTAGTGATCAGATCAGTATTTGACCCTGCCAATCGTTCAGTGGTTGATTGAAATCGTTTGCCCGTAGAATCCTGACAAACAGGGCAAAAGGAAGCCAGACTAGCCGTTCCAAAACACTTTCTGTTTTGTGAAGAGTCCAATAATCGTACTAGTGACAGTAAGATCTATATACTAGGGTATTTTGTAGTCGATTATAGTATTGATGAGTACGACGAACAAAAGCTGCACGGGTTAATTCTCCGCTGGGACTTACTAGCAGTTATCTGCCATAGACCGGGCAACTATCGATAGGTCAGTCGTTTGTCAAGGTTAAAACGTAAGAAACCACGAAGCAAATCAGGGCCATCAAAACGCCCAGCAAGGGAATCGTAAACCAATACTTTTCGGCTAACCAAACGTAAAAGCCAATCGTTAGAATTGTGATAATGAAAAAGAAAGGGTCGGATTGAACATGGCCGAAGTAGCGAAGCGCCAGGTAGAAATTAAGCAGTCCCATAAATAATAGTCCACTACTGTGACTGGCATTGAGGCCAATCCATGCCTTCCACATATTAATGGCTGGACTCAGCATCGGCGAAGAGGCTTGCATCTGCTGAACCATCTTCTCATTTGTTGATGAAAACGCAGTTGTAAAAAATGTGAGGTACAGGTGAATACTTCCTAACGTAGCGATGGTTAAAGAGCCCGTCATCCAAAGGTATTTTGACAGCATAGTTTTCTTTTTAACCAAAAATAAGCTTTATCAACTCATCGGCCTATGCCATTGACCTGATCTTACTAGTTTCAACCGTCATAGTCTAAGGCTGGGTCTTTTGAAACTCGATACGTCCTTCCTTCATTACCAGGGCTACATCAAACAACGCCTGGCTAAAATTCTGTTTCAGATCTCCGTTGAACACCACTATATCGGCAAGCGCATTGGCTTTGATGACGCCCAGCTCACCAGTCTGATTCAAGATCCTTGCCGCATTGATTGTCGACGATTGCAAGACCTCTTCCGGTGTCAGACCCGCATCCCAGTACCCCCGCAGCGTCTGCTTGGCCCAATCGCCCCGTGGCACGCCTATATCGTAATAAGCGTCTGAACCAGCTACCATGTGCAAGCCTGCTTTGCGTATTGCCAGCACCCACTTGCCCCAACTATCCGCAAATTCTTTCTTTAGCTCGTCAAGCTTATAGTCCTGCTTGGTCAATTTTCGATAATAAGCCATACCATCGACCGAACCATAGGTGGGTACTACGTAAATACCTTTCTGAGCCATCGTATCCAGGGTAGCTTGCTTAAAGCCGTAGGCATGTTCGATGCCATCGACACCCGCCTGGATAGCGGCATGAGCAGCCCAGTCTCGGTCGCAATGCGCCGTTACTTTCAGGCGATGAGCATGGGCCGTTTGAACAATGGCCTTCATCTCCTCTAGGCTCAAGGTCAAACGGTTGCCGATGGCCAGAATTTTGATCAGATCCACCCCCCGGGCAATATGCTCTTTAACCGCTTTGCTAGCCTCCTCGGCCCCACTGACCAGGCTCTGTTCTGAGCGGGCCACATGGTCAAACTTCCGCAGAGGGAAACCACTCGTTAACTGGCCGTCCATTGAGCCAATGATAGGGCCGGAAACAAACATCCGCGGGCCGTCAATATCGCGTCGCTCAAGGGCTTGGCGTAGTTCAACATCCAGGTACTGGCCAGAGTTTCCCACATCCCGGATGCTGGTAAAACCGGCAGCCAGATAACTCTTGAGATATTTAACTGCCCGCAGGACCCGGTGCTCGGAGGAACGTAGTATGGCGTCGGCCGCTAGTTCTTCGGTTATTCCCTGGCTGGTCAGCACATGGGTATGGGCATCGATGAGCCCTGGTGCTACGGTAGCATGAGGAAAATCGAGCACCTGAGTGTTCGGGGGAACGTCAAGCTTTGCTCCGACCTGAATGATTCGGCTTCCTTTGATGAGAATCTGCTGGCCTTTGACAAATGCATTTTTTTCGGCGTCGTAGAGCAAACCAGCTTTCAGTAAATAATGCTTTTCGGCGGGTTGAGCCTTTAGAGACGAGTGGGCGAATAGAATAATAAATGTGAGTGAAGTAAAGCAGCGAAGAAGGATTTGGATCATAGACTTAAGCACTGGACGATTGAATGTCTGAATCTGCAAAAGGGATCGGAACAGTATTACTACTTTGCGCTCCCTTTTGCAAGTTCAGACATTCAACGACTAGAGCGCCTGATCCATTTCTTTGTATAATTTTGACCAGAGATAACGTAGTAAATAAGTAGATAATCCAGTAAGATCCAGTCATGAATTGTAGCCTCTGGTATGGGGGCTCATAAACGAAGTCGTAACTATCACACCGGATAATTACGACTTGAAGAGGATCTGTTGGATTTTTGAATTAGGAAAGCGAATTTCCTAACGTCTAGGTCACTGAGCGAACGGGGCGGTCCAGCGAATGCACCTCGTCTTTTGACTCAGTACCCAACTTGGCCCCATACCCTGAGGAGACAACCCCAATCAACAGGCCGAGAAAGCCAAACAGGGCTGCTTTTGAGGCTCCGGAAGCCGCTGCGTCAGCCGCTTGCCGAGCTTTCAGTTGAGCTTCCTGCTTGGTTTGTTCGAACTTAGCCGCTGCTTGTTTATAGGTACTGATCCAGTTATCGACAATCTGTTCCGCTTCAGCCCGACTCTTCCCCGTCCGTTTCATTACCACATTCACCGCGTCGTCCCGATCGACACTGTTGACTGTAGTCTGCCCCTTTTGAAATAAACGATCAAATAAACCACCGGCAATATCGTCAGCCGCCTGTGGACTCTGCGCTGCTTCTTTCGTTGCCTGTTTTACCTGATTGCCAGCTTGTTCGGCTTTAGTCTCCAGAGTGTTTGGATTCAACTGAGCATCGCCCGTCTGCCGCAAGAGCTTATTTGCCTCTTGCTTTAGATCGTCCAGTTTTATGTTTCGCCAATCAATACCGTTGGCACTTAACTGATCATCCACCGCAGCGCCAATGCTGGGTGCTGCGGCTGCAACTGCCGTACCTGCGGTGCTCACCAGTCCGCCAATCAATCGACTAGCTCCACCCAAAAGGTTGCCGATAGTGGTTGTGAGGAAATAGATGGTCAGCAGGGTAGCCAAGCACCAGGTTAACACTCCGTGAATGATACCGTCAAATAGCCGGGGGGCGCTGGCCAATCGGCCCGCTATCCAACCCCCTAAAAATAGTGATACTAAACTGCTGATGCCATACCAGATGGCGCTTCCTGTTCCTAACCCTGCCGCAGGATTGCGTTCGGTGATCGGATCAATCGTGCTCAGACCGATACCTAGACCCAATAAGGTCAGCAAGATCTGGCTGACAATTCCTACTAGCACCCCAGCGAAAACGGCACTCCAAGAGATGCGCTTGATAAAGTTGATGTGGTCAGAGGACTCATCCATTGAATATGAGAGTTGATGTTTCATTATTATTAGCGTAGTTAGAATTCAGCGGTCAAGCAGGATACCGGCTTGCTTGCGTGAGGTAAAAGAGAATCCTCGTTTGACCGCGGATTTTTTCATAGTAGTTGAGTCAATCAGAATAAGCTAGTGGTCGGTCAGCCGAGCTTAATAGTGTCTCTGAGCTTATCAAAGCCTGATTTAGTTTTATCCGCTAATGGACTAAGTGTTTCTTCTGCTTTGTCTGCATAGACGTCAACTTCATCCTGTATTTTATCTGCAACATGATTGATGTTCGTTTTGATACGATCAATCGCATCACCAGCCTGCGCTTGAGCCTTGCCCCATTCCCGCTGAATTGGCTGAGTGTGTTCGGATATTGAATCAGCTAGTTTTTTACGCGTATGCTTACCCGAACGGGGAGCAACCAGCAGTCCTACGGCTAATCCAGCGACCGCGCCCGCAACCAGACCGGTCCAGAAGGATTGTTCAGTCAAGTAATCCTGGGGGTGTTTTGAAGTTTTCAGGAACATATTGATAAATAGTTTAGTAGAACTCATTGACGAATCCCATCTCATTTTCAGAAATAATCATACCACAAAATGTATATGTATATACCTGCTCATAATCAAGGGTTTAGGTTCCATTATTTTAAATGTATGTACATCTAATGTGGTAATTATTACTCATACTGTAGGGATTAATACTCAAAAATATTTTTGTATAACTAAGTATTTACTGATAGTATTTTTGCTGAAGTATGTAAGGGTTGATGATTATTATATCAATCTGATTCGACGTAACAGTCTCTATTGATAAGAGTGGTCAAAAACTTGTCATAGTTGAGCAGTAATCAGTGCTTAGCAAGCTTGACCGGATCATAATTGGTGCCTTTGTTGCCAGGTATTGACTATCGATCGTTACGTCTTTATTGGTCATCAGTTTTCAACTATTGATTGGAATAACAGGTTGATAGGAGTCTCTATTTAGAAATCTGATTGAATTAGGCATCTTCAGGAGACCATGTTTCAACACAAGCCACCCATGGCTACTGATAGGTCTGAGCTGAAACCTTGTTGAGTGATGAATGAGAGGACGCGAAATCGCAGGAAGAGACTATGCCTACAGACTAGATACGGTTATCAGGTTGCTTCAAGCCAGTAGATAATTTATAATGACGGCCAACACGTCATCTTGTAGCAGTCAATTTTGCCAGGCTTAAATCACTTCTCTAATCCCGCTTCCTGAAGCTTTCGGTAAAGGGTTGTTAGACCAATACCAAGAAGTCGGGCTGTTTCAGTCTTGTTTCCGCTTGTCTGACGTAGTACGCGCTGGATGTGCTGCTTTTCAACGGTGGCTAAATCGAGGGCTGCTTCATTTGTTGTTCCGGCCGATACGTTGGCCGTCTGCATTTCATACGGAAGCAGATCAGATGTAAGCTCGACTATACCTGTAATGGACGTATCAGAAAGAATGACAGCCCGTTCAATTACATTCTTTAACTCACGTATGTTTCCTTTCCAGGAATGCTGCTGGAGCTTTTCTATGAATATAGGATGGAGTTGAACATCGCGCTTCCCCAGCTTGGCTGCGTACTGCCGGGCAAATTGCTCGGCCAGGTCGGCAATATCGTCGCGTCGATTACGTAGTGGAGGAAGTTCGATTTGAAATACGGATAGCCGATAGTATAAATCCAGTCGAAAGCGGCCAGAATTGGCTTCCGCTTCCAATCCCCGGTTTGTAGCGGCAATAACACGTACGTCGGTTTTAGTCGGCCTGGTGTCACCTACCCGCAGAAACTCATGCGTTTCAAGAACACGTAACAGTTTTGTCTGTAAATCGAGCGGCATTTCGCCAATCTCATCCAGAAAAATACTCCCCTTATTGGCTTCCGCGAATAGTCCTTTCTGGTCGCGACTGGCGCCGGTAAAGGCCCCAGCACGATGACCGAAAAGCTCACTTTCCAAAATATCCTTTCCCAGCGCTCCACAGTTAATGGCAACGAATGGACCCATTCTGCGTGGACTGGACTGATGAATTGCCTGCGCAAAAACTTCTTTACCCGTTCCTGTTTCGCCGGTGAGCAAAACGGTAGTGTCGGTTACGGCTACTTTACGTGCCAGCTCGATCGCTTGCTGGATGGCTTTTGAATGGCCAATAATATTATCAAAGCCATACCGTCGGCTGATTTGTTGTTCAAGCTGCTGAATTCTGAATTGCAGATTTGCTTTCTCAACAGCCCGACTGACGAGCGGAATTATTTTATCGTTATCGTCGCCTTTTGTAATATAATCAAATGCACCGTTTTTGATAGCCGTTACCCCATCAGAAATAGTTCCGTAAGCCGTCAGCACAATAATTTCGATCGCCGGATACACTTGTTTTATTTGCGCTGAAAGATCAATTCCGTTGCCATCTGGTAGCTTAACGTCGCAGATAACGAGCTGAATTTCTTCTCGGGCGAGCGTTTTCAGACCGGAACGAACATCGGCGGCTTCAAAAAGAGTGTACCCTTCTAATTGCAGAATACGGGCCAGGAGCTGGCGTAGCTTCGGTTCATCGTCAATGAGCAGAATTGAGGCAGGCATATCCGAGAGAAATAGTCTGATTTCGGAAGACAAACATACTGGAAACAGATTATTGCCTTGTTATGACGATGCCTAGCTTTTTCACAACAACTTTCAGACGCTGATCTACATAGTCGACAAACGTAGCGTATCACTCATCAACCAAGTCATTTAGGTACAAGGATTTCGGCTTCTGGTGTGCAGGGACATCCTTATCTATTGTAAGCTACCAAAGCGTAATGAGTAAAATTTCTTCAATAAAGAC
>NZ_JBMDWV010000399.1:0-6668 GCF_048594605.1 Spirosoma sp. | reverse complement strand
TGATACGTATTGTTTTATCAAAACAGAAAAAGGTACGCAGCTGCGTACCTTTTTCTGTTTTGATAAAACAATACGTATCAGGTAATTATAATTGCCGATACGTTCTTACATAGGCCGAGGGAGTTTGCCCCGTGATCTCTTTAAATTGCCGATTAAAATTCGACAGCGTACGAAAACCGCTCTCGAAACTGATTTGAGTGATATTTAACTTACCGCCAATTAGTAGCTTACAGGCGTGTCCGATCCGAACCTCCGATACAAATTCGGAGAAGGTCTTGTTAGCGCGTGTTTTGAAATAGCGGCAGAATGCCGGGGGCGTCATGCCCGCCAGATCCGCAATGGTATCCAGACTCAGATCATCGGGAAAATGATCCAGCACATAATCATGAACCAACTGCATTCGGTCTGTTTCATTGGGCTTTACGGTGTTTGTGTATCCTGGGCTGGTCAGGTACCGATAATCGGTGGCATGGGAAAGATCATTTAGCAAGTTCAAAAGGCTAAGTACACGCTCGAAACCAGCAGGTTGTCGGGCCAGATTTCTCAGGGCAGTTTCCGCACGATTGCGGGTATAGCCTGTCCATTCCAGCCCCTGTCGGGCATGAGTGAATAAATTCCGTAACGGCGCCATTTCCTGTTTGGATAAAAAATCGGTTCCCAAAAAATCCTCAGCGAAATAGATGACTACGCCTTTCGTGATCAGGCCTGACTGTTTGTCGAAGTAAGCCTGGTCACTGCGCCAGAGATGGGGAAGGTTTGGACCCAGAAAAACCAGATCGCCGGGAGAAAAAGGTTTGATTGAGTCGCCAATAAATCGCGTACCCGTACCTTCTTTTACTAAAAATAACTGATAATGCGGATGAAAATGCCAGTTAGGATCAAAATGCGGCTCAACGAGTTCTTTTACCGTAAATGAGGAACTAACCGGTTCAAGGTCTTTACGAAGCGCGTTTTTCATCGGTTAACGCTATTATTTTAACGAAAAAAGTTGGATAAATGAGTATTTGGTGTGAAAATAAAGTCAATATTAGCTAAAAAATGGCGTGTATAGATTAAAACCGTTAAATAAATTTGTGGGATTATTAATTGAGCAAATATGAATAAGCTGGGAATGAATTTATTCGTCTGGACAATGTCAATGGACGAAGACTTGTCCGACACGTTATCATTCCTGAAATCAAGTGGGTTTGATTTCGTTGAGGTTCCGATCAACGAATCGGGTGCAGTTAACCTGGAAAAGT
The DNA here is from genome assembly GCF_048594605.1 of Spirosoma sp. Lineage (GTDB taxonomy): Bacteria > Bacteroidota > Bacteroidia > Cytophagales > Spirosomataceae > Spirosoma. Next base: position 5,427 of record NZ_JBMDWV010000399.1, on the reverse strand, counting down.
GGCAACGTATCGGTGGGCAACTTAAAGAATTAGGTTTAGGGGTTCAAACGTGTACGATTTGCGGCATTTCGCACAGCCTCATCAGTCCCGACGAATCCATACGGAGAGCCGCTGTCAACTACCTCAAACAGGTTGTCGATTGCTCGCAAGCCTTAGGTTCTGAGATTCTGATGGGTCCGCTATACGCTGGTTTCAAGGCATTCTCGGGCAAGCCTGCTACGTCGCAGGAATGGAACTGGTCGGTAGCGGGCATGCGCGAAGTAGCGGAATATGCCCAGACGAAGGGTGTTACGTTAGCGATTGAATACCTGAACCGTTTCGAAATTTACCTGCTCACCTGTGCCGACGATCTGGTTCGTTACGTAGAAGCCGTCGATCATCCCAATTGTCAGGCCGCATTCGATACGTTCCATGCCAATCTGGAGGAAAAAAACATCGTCGAGGCTATCCGTAAATGTGCACCTTATCTGGCTCATATTCAGATTTCGGAAAACGATCGTTCTACGCCCGGAAAGGGACATATCAATTTCGACGAAGTTTTTGGTGCTCTGCAGGATATCGGTTACGAAGGTCCCATTGCCATAGAAGCATTTGGTCCAAACCCACCTGAACTGGCGGCTGCTACGCATATTTTCCGACCCATGTTCGACTCGCCGGAACAACTGGCTGTGGATGGGTTGGCATTTATTAAAACAATGAGCGAGAAGGTGAGTGAGCGAAAGAGCGAATCATTTGCATCTTGACCTATCACTTAGTCGTTCAACTACTAATTCACTAATTAACTATGTTAAACATCGCCATCGTTGGCCTCGGATTCGGGGCTGAATTCATCCCGATTTATCAGCGTCATCCGAACGCTAACATGTACGCCATTTGCCAGCGTAACGTTCAGAAACTCAATGAGATTGGCGATGCCTACGGGATTGAAAAACGCTACAGCAACTACGACGAACTGCTGGCCGATCCGGCCGTTGATGCGGTTCACATCAACTCTCCTATTCCGAATCATGCCGAACAGAGCCTAAAGGCGCTACGGGCGGGTAAGCACGTAGCGTGTACGGTGCCGATGGCGACGAGCGTTGAGGACTGTATGGAAATTGTAAAAGTGACGAAGGAAACCGGCAAAAAATACATGATGATGGAAACCGTAGTGTATAGCCGCGAGTTTCTGTTTGTCAAGGAGTTGTATGAAAAAGGGGAGCTGGGTAAGGTGCAATTCCTGAAAGCCAGCCACCAGCAGGATATGGACGGCTGGCCTGATTACTGGCCGGGTCTTCCGCCGATGCACTACGCTACGCACTGTGTTGGCCCTGTGGCCGGTTTGCTAAAACTCGAAGCGGACTACGTATCGTGCTTTGGATCAGGAACGATACGTGAGGAACTGGCTAAAATTCATAACTCGCCCTTTGCCGTTGAGTCGGCGCATATTAAATTTAAAGACAGCGATTTGTCGGCTTATGTATACCGATCGTTGTTTGACGTAGCGCGGCAATACCGCGAAAGTTTTGAGGTGTATGGCGATAAAAAGTCGTTCGAGTGGCAATTGATTGAAGAGGAGCAGCCGGTTATTCATACGGCCAAAAAGCCTGAACCAGAGATTCCGGAAAAAGTAACGGTGCCCGATTTCGCGCGTTTGTTGCCTGAAGAAATTCAGCGGTTTACAACCAAAGGCGTTTATGATGCTGATGAACAACAGCATTTGTCGTTTACGCAGGGGGGCGGTCATGGTGGATCGCATCCGCACATGGTGCATGAGTTTGTGTCGGCAATTGTAGAAGACCGCGATCCGTTCCCGAATGCGGCTCAGTCGGCCAACTGGACGAGCGTGGGTATTCTCGCCCACGAATCCGCTTTACAAGGCGGTAAGCTGATTAAGTTACCCGATTTTACTAACGTGTAAACTCAAAACACAGAGGTAACGGAATGAAACGCAGAAGCCTAGCGGTGCTCTGCGTTTGCCGTAAAGCCTCTGTTTACTCTGTCGGTCCGCCGATGCGGTTTCCAATGAAAAAACTACTCACAGCTGTCGGCGTGCTGATGATACTCACGCAATGTGCCCGGCAATCCGGTACGCAGACCTCCGTTCTGCAAAAATCAACGAGTACTAATAAACCGCGCCGGACGGAAATCCTGTTTCTGGGCGATAACGGTCACCATCGACCCATTGAGCGTGTGCCGCAGATTATGGCCGCGCTGGGTAGTAAAGGAATTAACTTTACCTATACCGATAAGCTGGAAGACCTCAATCCCGACAACCTGAATAAGTACGATGGGCTGCTGATTTTTGCTAACTGGGATAGCATTCCCAAACCGCAGGAAAAAGCATTACTCGACTACGTAGCGGCCGGGCATGGTCTGATCCCGGTGCATAGCGCGTCGTGGTGTTTCCGAAATTCGGCTGAATACGTCGATAAAGTGGTTGGCGGACAATTCTGGCGGCATCGGATGGATACCATTCAAACGCGTACCGTACAGCCGAATCACCCGATTATGATGGGCTTGCAGTCATTCAAAGCCTACGACGAAACGTATCTGCACAGTCATTTACAGGCCGACAACAACGTACTGGCCGTTCGGGAAATTAAAGCCGATCAGGAAAAAGACATGGCAGCGGCCAACCGACCCGGTGTTAAAGAAGAACCGTATACCTGGACGCGGCAGTATGGCAAAGGACGGGTGTTCTATACCGCTTATGGCCACGACGAACGTACCTGGAGCCAGCCGGGTTTTCAACAATTGCTCGAACGCGGTATTCTCTGGGCTGTTGGTGATGAGATTAAAAAACTGCATGATGAGCTGAAACCGCAGCAATTCACCTACAAAGAAGCCAATCTGCCAAACTACGAAAAACGTCCGGGGCCGCAGATGGAACAGAATCCGCTATCGCCTGAAGAGTCAATGAAGCACATTCAGGTACCGGTCGATTTTACCCTTGATCTGTTTGCGCACGAGCCGAACGTAATGCACCCCATCGCCATGGCCTGGGACGAACGCGGACGCCTTTATGCTTTAATTACGAAAGATTATCCGAACGAACGTAAAGAAAGTGGAGGCTCCGATTACATCGTCATCTGCGAAGATACCGACAAAGATGGGAAGGCCGACAAGTTTACCAACTTCGCCGAAGGGCTGAGCATCCCGACTGGAATGGCCTTTGGAAACGGTGGACTTTATGTATCGCAGGCACCCCATATGCTCTTTTTGCAGGACACCAACGGCGATGATAAAGCCGATGTGAAAAAGATCGTTTTCACGGGTTTTGGCACGTACGATACGCACGCGGGGCCTAGCAATTTGCACTATGGTTTCGACAACTGGATCTGGGGAAGTGTGGGTTACTCAGGTTTTAAGGGTAAAGTCGGTGCCGATAGCGTTAAGTTTGGGCAGGGGTTTTTTCGGTTTAAACCAGACGGCTCGAAACTCGAATACGTAACGAGTACGTCGAACAATACCTGGGGGCTGGGCCTTATGGAAACCGGCGATATTTTCGGCTCAACGGCCAATAATTCGCACGGCTGGTATATGGCTATTCCAAATCGGTATTTTCACGGCGCACCTCATATTCGTGAAAATGGCAGCCGCAGTACCGACACGCATAAAGACATGAAGCCTATTACGGAGAAAGTTCGTCAGGTGGATGTATTCGGTGGATTCACGGCGGCAGCGGGACATAATTTTTATACAGCGCGCGCCTTTCCTGAGAAGTACTGGAACAAGATTGCGTTTGTATCTGAGCCAACCGGGCATATCGTTCACCAGAACGTAATGAAGAAATCGGGTACTGATTTTGAAGATGCAGAAGGGTTCAACCTGATGGCCGGTGCCGACGAATGGTTTGCTCCTGTATTCGCCGAAGTAGGGCCGGACGGTGCCGTTTGGGTGGTCGATTGGTATAGCTACATCATTCAGCATAACCCTACGCCGAAGGGCGCTTCCAATGGCTCAGGCAATGCTTATGAAACACCGTTACGTGATTTCACTCACGGTCGGATCTACCGCGTTGGTTATAAGAAAGCACCAGCCTACACGCCAATGGCGCTGAGCAAGGGAAGCCGACCAGAGGAACTGGTAGCTGCTCTGAAGAATACAAATATGTTCTGGCGGATGACGGCCCAGCGGTTGCTCATCGAACGTAACAACAAAGACGTAGTGCCACAATTGATTGCTCTGGTAAACGATCAGTCATTAGACGAAATCGGGAACAATCCGGCGGCTATTCATGCCCTCTGGACCTTGCACGGGTTAGGTACGATAGGACAGCCTGATGTAACTCAGGCAGCGCTTGCCGCGTTGAAACATCCAGCTCCGGCAGTACGTAAAACGGTGCTACAGATACTACCATACGACGCAAACTTGCCCAAGGCTGTACTCAACTACAATCTGCTCCAGGATAAAGAGCCACTGGTTGTTCTGAATGCCTTACTGGCCATTTCACAGTCGCCCTCAAGTCCGGATGCTACAGCGGCTGTTATCGCCCGGATGAACCAGGCCACCGAAGTCAATGACCGCTGGTTACCCGACGCATTTGCCAGCATACTGACAGGCCATGATGGACAATTGATGAAGACATATTTGAAGCAGATTGCCACCAATTCGCCAACGCAGGCGAAGCCGATGCACGATATGGAGTCGCATAATCATTCGACCACGGCAGAACCAAACGTATTGACAGCTTCGACCAGCAACAAAAGCTATGCCGCTACGAACCAGCCAGACCTGGTTGTGGCAAAGGTTCGGACAACGCCTAATTCTCCTTCAGTTCGCGAACGGGCGCAATTGTTCATCGACGTAACAAACGCTGGTGGTGTGGCCATTCCGGAAGGAACCCCCATTCCAATGTCAGTACGTATTGAAGGGCCCAAAGGTGCGATGGATGCCGCTAAAATCGATTTTGTGAGTGTAACGCATAACACTGGCATTAAGCCCGGCGAAACGGTTACGATCAGTAAGTCCAATAACGGTCCCTGGGTAGGGGATATGGGTGTAATGTTCGAGCGTGCCGGAGATTATACCATCACAGTGATGCTGGATCGCGAGAACAAAATTGCGGAAGGCAATGAGCAGAACAACAACGCTACGCATACGCTGACGTACCGCGCTCCGCAAAGTATGAGTGCATACGTATTGGAGCGGGCCACCCGTAGCTACGCATCCGTAGCACCTATTGATTCGGTGGTCGCTCTGTTACGTCAGACGCAGAAACTGAATCCGGCCGAAAGCGAAGCGGTTGTAAAAGGAGTAACAGAAGGCTGGAATCTAAAGCAGAAAGCTGACATACGTGAGGCCGATAAATCATTTCTGGCAAGTCTAAGCAGCAACGTATCGGCTGATAATCGCGAGCGTCTGAACCGGCTTTATGAAACCTGGGGAATGACCAAAGAAGCACCGGTTGATCCAAATGTTGAAGTGGTACGGATGAAGACGATT
>NZ_JBMDWV010000398.1:0-12850 GCF_048594605.1 Spirosoma sp. | reverse complement strand
GTAAGAGCAAGTCAGTGAAGGCGTTTGCTGCTTCTAAAGATAGGCGTACCTGGATTGGAACTCACGAACGAGAATTGTATCTATTCGATGAGAAAAACGGGCAGTTAGAACCCGTCCTGAGCAGTGCGTTAACCCAGATATTTCAAAAGTTCGACCTCAACGTATTGGTTGAAGATGCGTCTGAAAATTTGTGGATTGGTACCTATAATTCAGGGCTGCTACGTTGGGATCGAAAAACGGGGCAGACTCGCCATTTTTCAAGTAGTAATAAACCGGGTGCGCTCGGGAGCAACAGTATTACGGCTCTTTATGTTGATAAGCAAAAACGGCTCTGGATTGGCACCAACGGCAACGGCCTCCAACTGTTTGATACGCGCACTGAAACGTTCCGGTCCTGGACTACTAAAGACGGTCTGGCAAACAACTTTATCGCAAGTATTATCGAAGATGACCAACAAAACCTTTGGCTATCAACGAATGGCGGTATTTCATGCTTCAGTCCGAAAACCCATTCCATCGAAAATTACGACCAAAATGATGGGTTGATTGGTAAAGAGTTTCTGCCCGATGCCTGCACGCGACTTCCCTCTGGTGAGTTGGCATTTGGAAATATGCAAGGGTTAGTCGTTTTCCATCCAAAGCGTGTCCGCTCAAAAACAACACCGCCAAACGTATATCTTTCTGATTTAAAACTCTTTAACCGCCCAGCCAATCCAGCTGATAGCGATGCGCCAACGCAGCTGGATATGACCGACGTAACGAAGTTGATTTTTGGCCCACTTCAGTCGGTTTTCACCATCGATTTTACAGCCTTGTCATTTCTGCCTCACCGTAACATTCGGTATGCGTATCAACTCGTAGGTTTCGATCCAGATTGGAACTATGTTGGCTCGCAACGGTCAGCTACGTACACAAACCTGCGCGAAGGGGATTATCAGTTTTTGGTAAAGGCAGCTATTGGCAACAGTGCCTGGAGTCAGCCGAAAGCGGTGCAGATAACCGTACTGCCGCCCTGGTATCGGACATGGTGGGCGTATCTGCTATATAGTTTTTTGTTTGTAAGTGCGTTGTTAACCTTCCGTCGAATCGTCAAAATTCGGGAGCAATTGAAAGCCGATATACGTATTAAGCAGTTGGAAGCCGAATCCATTAAAGCGCTTGACGATGCAAAAACCAGTTTCTTTACCAACATCTCACACGAATTCCGAACGCCGTTAACGCTGATTCTGACGCCTTTAGATAAACTTATTTCCGAACCAACTTTCGGCGATCGGCTTCAACATCAATTTCAAACCATTCAACGTAACGCTCAACGATTACTGCGTCTGATTAATCAATTGCTGGATTTATCGAAACTCGAAAGTCAGAGTTTGGTGCCCGACATCAGCCGAAACGACATTGTTCCGTTTGTAGAACGTATCGTTCATTACTTCGATGAATTGGCTGAAAGCAAACGCATTATGCTGTCGTTCCGAAGCAACTTCGATACGTTCGATGGCTATTTTGATGCCGATATAGTTGAGAAAGTCATTTATAATTTGCTCTCAAATGCGTTCAAGTTTACACCACAGGGTGGAGAGATTCGGGTAAATCTAGCGTTTGTACCAGCCGAAAAAAGCATATGTATTACCGTTACTGATACAGGAATTGGTATCTCGCCAGAAGCCCAGACGCATATTTTCGAGCGGTTTTATCAGGTGGCCGAACAGCATACGCAAAAGAAATCGGGCAGCGGTATTGGACTCGCCCTCACACGCGAATTGGTTGAACTACACAAGGGAAGTATAACGGTAGAAAGTACTGAAAACGTGGGTACTACGTTCACCGTTACGTTGCCGCTCGATGCGCAGTCATTTCCGTCTGAGTGGGTTTCGCAATTGCATGAGATTCCCACAGAATCCATTCAGCCGTTGTTACCCGCTACATTGCCAGAGCAAGTCACTACGTTACCCACCAAAGCGTTACCGATTTTGTTGGTGGCTGAAGACAATGAGGAACTTCGCCAATATCTGAAAGAAAGCTTTTCAGGAACGTATCATGTACTAACCGCAGCCAACGGGCAGCAGGCTATTTCGCTGGCGCAGAAGCACATTCCCGATCTGATTCTGTCAGACTGGCTCATGCCAGTCCAGGCTGGAACCATCCAGCCCGGACCCGAAATGGACGGAACCGAACTTTGTCAGGCAATTCGGTCTAACGATAAAACCAGTCATATTCCATTTTTGCTGCTAACGTCGCGGGCGGCTAACCAGAGTCAGATTATGGCCTTTGGAGCGGGTATCGACGATTACATGACCAAGCCATTTAACTTGTCGATTCTGGAAACAAAAATTAAAAGTCTGATCCGAAACCGTCAGTTACTCCGCGAAACCTGGCAGAAAAAAATACTGGCCTCCCCTTCAGACGTTCAACTGCCACCAATGGAAGAGCTGTTCATCCAGAAAGCCATTTCCATCATCGAAGTCCACATGGATGACGCCCATTTTGACGTAGAACAATTGGAAGAAGCAATGAACATGAGCCGGATGCAGCTTTATCGAAAATTAAAGAGCATCATCAATCTTTCGGGGGCAGAGTTTATTCGGCAGGTACGTCTGAAACGGGCCGTTCAACTGCTCGAAAGCGGCCATTACAACGTATCGGAAGTGGCCTGGCAAGTCGGTTTCAATGATCCGGCTTACTTCAGCCGCTGCTTTAAAAAAGAGTTTGGAAAAGCGCCACAAGAATTTCTAATGAAAACTTGAGATCTAATCACTTCAGCGTTGATAAATATGCCACTAGATCAACCAGTTCCTGTTTCGAGAGTGCTTCTCCAAAGGGTGGCATCATCGATTGGGGCGCTTTGACTTTCGACTGAATATCTGTTTTACGTAGCGTCTGTTTAACCCCACCAGGCAACTTCAGAATTACCTCATCACTCGATTCGCTGTCTAATAACCCCATTAATTGACCACCGTCGCGGGTATGAATCTGATACGTTTCGTAGCCATAATTAATGCCTTCATCGGGATAGAGAATGGCGCGAAATAAGCCTTCTTTCGAGAGTTTTGCGCCAATTTTCGAGAGTTCGGGGCCAAACAATGCACCTGATTGTTGTACCCGATGGCAGGTCTGGCAGTTTTGCGCAAAAATGGTTTTCCCTTTACTGGCAACTCCATTTTCATGAACCAGCAGATATACTGGCGGCAAAGGCTCGCCGTTTTTACCGGCAGGTTTGGGCAGATAGTCAGCCGCTTCGCGTTTGATTTCGTTTCGAAATGCGCTGAACAATACGCTACTGGCGGTCGGTTTTAATGCATTGGGAAACGATTTTTTCTTCACTTCATCGAGAAGGGCACGTTCACCCACCCAACTGCTTCCCAGCAAGCGCGTCGCTGTTTTACGCAGTTCAACCGGGCGCGATTCGTCCAGCATTATGCTACTCAGCAGCGCCAGTGCATCGGGACTTCCATTACCTTTAAGCGCTGTCATAATAGCTTCGGCCGTTGTATCATCACGCAGTTGCTGCTTGACAAATTCTTTCTCTCCGAATTTCCACAGCAATTGCATAGCTTCAATACCAACCTGTCTGGAGGCACAGCATCGTACCAGATTGAGCAATTGATCTCGTTTATCAGTCAGATGAAATTTCTCGACCAGATGGACGTAGCTTTCGGTTTGACTAGCCGTTGCTAGTGCCGTTTCGAGCGCCCGATTCAGTGTTTCGTTACGTGTTACGTTGCTTCCGTCCATGTGCTCCAGCGCCAGCCGCTGAATATCAGGGCGCGGATCGTTCAGCAATGAAAGCAATATGTCGTTTTTGCCCGCTGATCGATGAAAATCGAAAGCTCGGAAATAACGTAGCGTTTCATTAGCATTGGGCGTTTGCCGGATAAGCTGCCCTAGCAGCGGCAGCGCTTTTTTTGAACGAATTCGCCAGACGATATCTCGTCCGGCTGGTGTATTCCAGTTTGCACCAACTTTCTGCTGCCAGGCGTCGAAACAGGCATTGGCGTTCAGGTCGGAACCGATGCCGAGCGCTTCCAGATACCAACGATCTTTGCCCGTATGTTGCATCGCCAGCGTTGCCCACGACTCAGCCGCTTCGGGTGTTTTAAGAAAACGTAGCGCAATGGCCCACTCCCGGCGAACTTCTGACGATGGGTCATTCGCTAACGTAGCACACAACGCAAACGGGAAATTCGCTTGTTGACGAGCCGTTCGCAAAGCAGTGATACGTAAGTCTGGGTTTGGGTCTCGTAGCGCCTGTTTTAGATAAGATTCGCCGTTTATTGGCAATTTAGTTAGCAGCCACAATGCCCGTGCTCGCCAAACCAGATTCGTTGATTGATACAGTTTTTGCAAACTAGTTTCGGCCTTATCACCCATTTTTTGCAGACTCGCCCACGCTTTTCGACGGGCAGCCCAGTTCGGACTTTTCAGTGCTTCAATGGCGGATTCGGGCGTATCGAAATGAAGTTTTGGAGCGCGATACATTGCTTTACCTCCATAACTAACCCGGTAGATTCGGCCTTTATTCGCATCGGCGGCTGTTCCCCCACCAATACCTGGATCATACCAGTCGGCTACCATTACCGAACCATCGGGAGCCACGCTCACATCGACCGGGCGGAACCACTGCTGACTGCTTTTCAATACGTTATGAATCTCGGCTTTATAGCCAGCGCCTTGTTTTTGCGTCGTGTATGATCGCACTACGTTGTACAACGCTTCGGCATGAAGTAACTGATTTTGATAGAGAGCTGGAAATTGCGTGCCCTCGTACACACACAAACCCGCTGGCGAACCTGCGCCTGTAATTAGCATGGTTGGAATAACGCCGGGGTCGTTCTGATGCCAGTGTCGTTCGGGGATGGTTTTCTCAAGATTGGTGCGCGAGGCAGTCCAGGCGGCTCCGGTCATCTCGTCGGCGAAACCGTAGTTGCCGTATTCCATTACGTAGTCGATTCGAACGGATTGATTGCCGTCATCGTCATTGTCGGAAACCCAAAGATTGCCGAATGAATCTAGCGTGGGTTCGTAGTGATTTCGGAAATTATGCGCGATGGTTTCCAGTTGGCTACCATCGGGATTGCAGCGTAAAATCAAGCCGTTCCGGTATGGATTCCCTTTACCGTTTATGGGATTGCGCGCTACGTCGAGAACAGGCTTTCCATGTCGGTCGCGCACTTCTCCGCCATTATTTCCCATAGAAAAATACAGTTTCCCATCGGGTCCCCAGAAAGGCGCGTGGATGCCATGGTCGCGCGCGCCGAATCCCGAAAACAACGTATCGATACGGTCGGCGTGGTCGTCGTTATTAGTATCGAACAGCATCAGCAAATAGGGAGCCTGCGCCAGATATACCCGGTCTTCGGTCAGCAACAAGCCCATTGGCGATTTCATGCCGGGATGCTCGAAGAAAACGGTACGTTTATCGGCCCGACCGTCGCCGTTTACGTCTTCCAGAATAACGACCTTATCGCCTTTTTTATCGAATTCGGCAGGTGCTACGTCGTAGTTATGCGATTCGGTTACCCAAACGCGACCGCGCTCATCCACCTCCATATTGGTGGGATTCGTCACCAGCGGTTCGGCGGCAAATTGCTGAACCATAAAGCCTTTAGGCACCTGCATCGTTGCCAACGCGGCCCGCGGATCGTGTGGGTCAGGCAATACGCTGATGAACCCAAAAGTAATGGCCACAGCTACGATAACACCCGTCGATATTCCTCTCTTCATACGCCCTCTTTCGCCAGCATATCGGTGGCTTCGGTATCTTTATATTCCTGTGTGAGCTTTTTCAACTCTCGTTTCAACTGACTGATAATGGCCTGATTTTTCGGATTGGCGTAATCATTCTTCATCTCATCTGGATCAGTTTTCAGATCGAAAAACTCCCAGGATTCGCCATTCCCGTAGAAATAAATCAGTTTGTAGCGCTCCGTCCGGATGCCAAAATGCGCCATCACGCGGTGGTCATATGGGTACTCGTAATAATGGTAATAGACAGCTTTTCGAGATTCAGCGGGTTTGGGTAGTGGCAGAAACGATTTTCCCTGCATATCAGCCGGAATTGGTACGCCCGCCGTTTGGAGAATCGTTGGTGCAAAATCGGTGTTGACGAAAAGTTGTTTGGTTTGGGTGCCGGGTTTGAGTTTGGGCGGGTAACGTACCAGCAACGGCATATGCAGCGATTCTTCGTACATAAATCGCTTGTCGAACCAGCCGTGTTCGCCCAGATAAAACCCCTGATCCGACGAATACATAATTAGCGTGTTCTCCTTCATGCCGTGCTTATCCAGATAATCCAGTACGCGTCCTACGTTCCGGTCAACGGATAAAATACAGGCCAGATAATCGTGCATGTAGCGTTGAAACTTCCAGTTATCCAGTGCTTTGCCGGTCAGGTTTTGTTCTTTAAATGCTTTGTTGAGCGGGTCGTAATACGCTTTCCAAGCCTTGAGTTGCGCCGGATTCATTCGTTTAATAATCGGCATAGAATCGATGTCAACTTTCAGATCGAGGCCGAGCCGCATAGTAGGCGTCGCAATCTGCATGTCCTGATGCTGAGCCGCTTTGCGCCCTTCGTAGTTATCGTAAAAGGTGGCTGGCATTGGAAACGTTTTGCCATCAAACGCATGTAAATCAGTGGTATCGGGCTGCCATTCGCGGTGGGGTGCTTTGTGACCGATGACCAGACAAAATGGTTTCGACGCATCTCGTCCACTCTCAATCCAGTTCAGCGCGTCGTCGGTAATTACGTTCGTCGCATACCCTTCTTTACGAACCGTTTTGCCATCCATCTGAATGAAATTCGGATTATAATACAGCCCCTGACCGGGCACGACTTCCCAGAAATCGAAATATTGTGGAGTGGCTTTTAGATGCCATTTCCCAATCCAGGCGGTTTGATAGCCAGCCTGTTGCAAATACTTTGGAAACATAGCCTGACTGGCATCGAACGTTCCCTGATTGTCGCGGTGGCCGTTCATGTGGCTGTATTTGCCCGTCAGCAACGTAGCACGGCTGGGTGCACAAATCGAATTGGTGCAGAACATGTTTTCGAACACCGCTCCTTCGCGCCCTATCCGGTCGATGTTGGGCGTTTTTATATATGGACTGCCGTACGCGCTAATGGCTTTCAGCGCATGGTCGTCGGAGAAAATGATGATGATATTTGGCCTAGAGGGCGCTACGTCCTTCACCGAAATCCGACTAAAGGCAGCGAGGCCGATTAGGATAATTAGGCCGAAAATGAGTTTAGTAATTCGAGTCATGGCATCCCTTATTTTAAGACAATATCGCCCGTTTGGGCATCTAGAAGTAGGGTTGATCCACGTTCCAGCGGAATCGTTATGGCTTTTCCGCTTTTCAGACGTAGCGTTCGCGTGCCGCCATCTTTGGTATGAAGCAATAGCAGTCCAGAATTTGCATACGTGAAATCGTTACGTTCGTTGTAAAGATGACAACCCGCCTGCCGAAAAATCTCCCGGAATCCGTCGGTTCCGTTGAGCGGCAATCCGCAGAAAATCGACGTAAACTCTTTCGATTTTTTACGGGCCATAATGACTTGTTTGCTCGTCTGCAACTCAGCCAGCGGTTCGGCGAATTTGTCATTCACAGCTACGAGTGGCTCTACGGGGCCGCTGAATTTATAGTCATAAGTGGGTTTCAGGAACGTAACGTTTGGCGTTTGCTTGCCGTCGATACGTTCCAGATTCATGCCTGTCAGTGACTTTACGAAGCCTAAATCGAGTTTTTCACCGTTCGTATAGCCTGTCAAATAATTCCAGACGATGGTACGTCCGCCTTTCGCTACGTTGTTCTGAATGAATGTTCGCTGTGTATCCGTCAGCTTGTAGACATTCATGAAAACCACGGCTTTGTACTGAGCCAGGTCGACGCGGTTCAAATCGAAATCATAGACATGATCGCCTACGGCACCGGAACGCATGGCCTGCTCAATGGAGTGATCCAGTACGTTGACCGTGATGGGCAATGGCGCTGATTTTAGGTAATAAAACACATCCTGACTCCAGACGTAAAGTACATCAGCATCAGAATGATACGGCACCGTAAGGCGCTTTTCGAATAACTCTTTTTCGGCTTTCATGGCAGCCAGATACTTCGGATCGTCCCACCAGCCGAAACCTTTCTGCGGGCCGAAATCATAGAACCAGAAGCCAATTCCACGCATTAGGGGCAACAATGCACAACGTTTCATGATGCTCGCATACGTAGTGTCGTAGCGCGAGGTATAGCGGATGTTCTCGAAATCATTTTTGTACAAATAGCCGTTGTCGATTTCGTCGAACCAAAGTTTATTGTGCAGTAAAGTCGATTCAATAATACCGCGCGAATTGCCGGAGCCGCCCGCTTTTCGGCTGTCGGGCCAGTACGTTTGCGGGGCGGATAAATAGTCGATGTAGGGACTATCAAGAACTTGCTGGATAAACAAATGTCCGCCAACGGTTTGGCGATTGAAGGTCATGTGCAGGTAGCCATAAAAAATGCCCGTAACTAATGGCCGGGGCCAGTTTTCCTTCGCTAGTCGGCAGAAATAAATAGCAATGTCGGCCACGACCTGCTGTTGGGCAGTGAAGTAATCGATGGTACGTTGTTCCTGAACGGGATCTTTGAAAAAACCATCCTGCGTTTTAAGTCGCTCTACTACGTTGGGCACCGTGGCATTCTCGAACGTAACCCTTATCGATTGCCAAGATTTCTGGAGTACTGATACGGTTTTGTATTTGGTCTTGAGCCAATTGCGAAAGTAATTGGTCATGGCTGGCCCCGTATCCGGATCGTGTTCGATGAAGCCCCAGTAGTGCCATTCGCCGTAAATGCCGCCCGCTACGTGCATGCCAATCAGGGCGTTGCCTTCCGGCGTTTTCGAAAGTTTTTGGCACAGCTCAACTAGTTTCTGCCCCGATTCCTGTCGCCAGCGCGTGGATGCTAAACTCGCCCGTAAAGCCGCATGAATATCATGTTCTTCGTTGTGATAGGGTGGTCCAGCCAGCAACGTAGTATCGACCGGCGTATCAGCGTATTGCGTGCATTCTTCCGGGTGCGCTTTGTTCCACCAAAAGGGCGCGTTTACGTGGATACGTAATACGACGCTCGCATCGGGGCATTGGTCGAGTACACCTCGTATTTGTCGCTGCGCCTTCCGAATGTCGAGCGTATCGGTGTTTTTATACCAGATGTCTTCAAACCACAGATCGACCTGAAATAATCGAAAGCCAATCTGGCAAAAGTTGTTCAGGTTTCGGGCGGGCACTTCCTCCCAAGACCAACGTCCGCCGTATGCGTGTGTGAGCGCGTAGAACGTAGGAGTTTGCGCTTTCCCGTTCACAAACAGCGTTGGCCGACCGTTAAACGGCTTTACTTCTGCCGATTTGGTTGACTGACCCAGTAGCGATTGACAGCAAAAAAATAAGATTAAAATAAAGAAGACCTTCATTAGTAACTCGCTACGTCGATGTTTTGTCATTTCGTTTTGGTTTTAAGCCAATCCATCAACTGCTCCTGGTACTCGCCGAGATAACTATGTTCAACGCCTTCGATTTCTTTCCACCACAGATTTACACCCGCCTTCAGAAAGTCATCTTTGAGTTTACGGTTCTCTACGTTCAGCCACTCCTTTTCGCCCCAAACCATCCAAACGGGCATGGCCTTAAATTTGGCAGCATCGTCATAGGTCACGTTTTTACCTAAGGCGGCTGAGTACATCCCGACGGCAGCCCAACGGTTCATCGTTTTCTGAGCGATGCGGAACGTACCACCGCCACCCATCGAAAAACCGTATAGATATTGCCGTTTCGGATCAGTTTTGAACTGTTTATCAAAGTCCTGTAAACACTCGAAAATGTCGGTTTCGGCAACGTCGCGATAACCTTTGTCGCCCCGCCCCCAAGGCAATATCATAAACCCTTCCCGGCGACTCATTTGGGCCGTAGCGCCAGCAGGCTTCGGCTGTAGATAGTCGTAGAGCATGTGCCAGGGCGGATTGTTCGTACCGCCACCGCTGCCATGCAGTTCTACATAAAAAGGAAAATCGGTTTTTGTAGATGCAAAACTTTTCGGCAGGAATAACCAGTAATAGCTATTTTTTCCATCAGCTTTCGATTTGAAGGTCATAATGAGAGGTCGGGTTCCTTGTAAGTACGTTTCCCACCTGGCGCCTTCACCCTGAAAAAAAGCCAGTGCACCCACGGACGCCTTAACGTGTTTATCCTCCGGACGTAGCCCGTGCGTTGAATCCAGGCTCATTAGTATAACCGACTCGAAATGACGTTTCAATAGCGGATTTTTCTCGTTTGCGGCCAGCGTGCGCAGGTGAGCAACTAACTGCTGAATCTCAGCCCGTTCGCTGGCCAACGGTAGTTTTGGCGTTTCGCTGGCATTACCCGAAGTTGTCGGCTGTGCGTAACCAATGAGGTACGTAGCAAGCATATCGAGCAGCAAACCGTATTTTCTGAAGATAAAGGCGAACGTATTCATTCAAGGTATGAGATTCATGTTGCAAACAACGCGTCATTGACGGCATACTTATCCTGCATTGTCCTGACTGTCGACAAAGCAGGATAATGCCTAGCTGGTAATTGACTTTCTTGCCAAATATTCGTTTTTCGTCCTAATCGAGAACTATGAAATCGTTTTGTAAAGCCCTTCTACTTTCCGTATTCGTTATTAGTAGCTTATCCGCCAGCTTCGGTCAGCAGTCCACGCAATTTGGCAAAGGAACCGATGAATACGGTACGTTTTTCAACAGCCTGAAAGATCAACTCATTCATACTCAATACCGCAAAACGGTTCACTTCGGCGGGAAGGAACGTAAACAGTTTGTGCAATGGATTCGTGACCATGTACACGTTATGAAAGCCATGAAATACCTGGAACCGGATATCAGTACGTTCTGGCAGTTTTTTATGGAACAGCAAACGCCCGAAGGTCTTTATTACGATTATTATTATCCGATGGTGGCACGGGAAAATCACCGGCTTAATCTGTTCGAAAAGCGATATTGGAAAGTGTTTGCTCGAGATACCATTCAAATGCACCGGCTGCCGGTGGAGGCTGATCTGGAATACTTGATGGTTGAAGGAGGGTATTACATCTGGCAGGCAACGGGCGACACGGCTTACATAAAAACCTGGATTCCCCGAATGGAAAATGGTATTATGTATACCATGACTGATCCACTACGTTGGTCTAAAAAATTTCAGTTGGTAAAGCGCGGCTACACCCTCGATACGTGGGACTTTATGCAGCTACCAACAACACGAGCTGAGTATATAAAGCAGGGGAAGGACGTACAAAACGGTATTTTCAATATCGACGAAAACACACCTATGGGAATTATGCACGGCGACAATAGTGGTACGTATGCGGCTTGTCGGCAACTGGCCCAACTTTATACGGATTTAGGCAATTCAGCAAAAGCGATGTATTGGACTGAACAGGCTGTTGGCCTTCGTAAACGCACGAATGCTCTCTGCTGGAATGGCAAATACTATGCACACTTTGTTCCCGATGATCCGGTTCCCTCTTACCTTAAAATGGATCAAAAAAACACGCTGAGTTTGTCGAACCCTTATGACATCAACCGAGGATTACCGACGGATGATATGGCCCAAGCAATTATCCAAACGTACCAGGGGTTAAAGGGCAAAAACATAATAAATTCATTTGCAGAATGGTTTGGTGTTTATCCGCCCGTTGAGCCTAGCTATGCGGATTATCTACCGGGATCCTACATGAATGGTGGTGTCAATACCATTGTTGGTGGCGAGTTGGCGAAAGCTGCTTTTCAGCATGGGTTTGAAGAATATGGCGTGGATATTCTGAAACGCATGATTCAACTCAATGAAAAACACGGTGGCAAACTCCCTGTATCCTACAAACCTGACGGTACGGTTGACGAAGGCATTCCCGACAATTGGGGTCAAGCGGCTATTATGAGCGCCATGATCGAAGGACTGGCGGGTGTTGTCGATCTAGGGCATTCGTTTGAGCAGGTTGAACTAGCTCCCCGCTGGTTGGCGGCAGGGAAAAATGAAGCAGATGTAACCATTGGTTACGGTCCATCTGGAAAATATATGCACTATGACTATCAACATAATCCCCAACGCAAAACCATCACGTTATCTGTTAATGGATCGACAAAACGGTATGCTCTACGTCAGCTTTTACCAGCAGGCAAACGCTTGAAGCGCCTAACAGTTGATGGTAGAGCAAGCGCTTCAGCGATCGAAACAGTACGCAACAGTCAGTACGTTCTGGTGAAGAATATAGCTGCTGGAAAGCACCGCGTTGAGTTAAGTTACAAATAATGTCTTGTCCTGATTTGAATTGGCGGGAGCGTTAGACCGATGAAAGGCGTAGTTCTCAGCGCTCAGGTTTAAGCGCAGAAATTCCTCCATGCCGATGTTGTGTCTCTCCAGTACATACCGACGGAACGGGAAACTTCGTTTTGCGTCGTCTAGTCTACCTGCTTTTTCTGCCCTTCTCAACCCCTCCCCTCATTCGGTAATCCTTCCAGGTATTCCTCAAAATAGACCTGTAATAATTCGCGCGATGATCGGTTTTCTGTTTGCGGATCAATTTGCTGCTCCAGCCAGTCAGCTAGATCGACCGACGTTTCAGTCGTGTATTCGGTGTTGCCAAATACAGCCAGGTCTTTTGCCCGGTTGTAATAGCAATAAGTCGCATTGCCAATGCGGAACATGCGAGCCATCCACTCCCGCTGGGACTCTGGCAGGGCCGCCAAGGCCTCCGTCTGTTGCTGATTGTATTTTTCGATTGGGTGTCTCATCGTTTAATGAAGGGGAGGTACTTTAAAACGGGACGATTCACGGTACCCTGA
>NZ_JBMDWV010000397.1:0-18740 GCF_048594605.1 Spirosoma sp. | reverse complement strand
GATCTGCGGACGGCCTATACCGCCTGGAAACGTACTGAACTTCGGCAGGCTGCGTAATTTAATTACCCCTCCAGTCAAGAACGACTCCGGCCCAAAGGAGACTTTGTTTATACATAGACAAAGCCCCCTTTTAGGCTGTTCTGTTACGTCCTCCAGTGAATACCAAGCTGACTGGCATTTTCCCGGTCTGTTTTATTCGTGTAGGAATTTAGGCTAAAAAGCTAAATGGCTGGTTCTTAGAAAATACATTCGGATCTGGCTAACGTAGCGCTTTTCAGAACGATTGCGCTAAAAAAACGGCGTCTTGCCGATTACTTTTTGTCAAATTAAAACCACAGCTTTACAAATGAGTTATTAGTGTACTGTTGGCTCTATACGTCGAACCAACACTCTTTCGAGCAGTTGAATGCAATCTGATACCACCAAATCAGCAAACCAGGCCTCTGGCAAAGCCGTCACGACCCGGCGATTTGATCGTTTTTTTCTTGAACTAGCGGAAGTAGCTGGGTTTGTCGGCCGTTTCTTTCGCGAGGCCTTATTGCCGCCCTACGAGTTCAAGGAGATTGTTCGGCAATGTTACGAAGTAGGTTTTAGGTCTTTGCTGCTGATCTCCACCACCGGATTTATTACGGGTATCGTATTTACCAATCAGTCGCGCCCGTCGCTGGCTGATTTTGGTGCTACGTCCTGGCTGCCATCGCTCATTGCCATCGCTATAGTGCGAGCGCTGGGCCCACTCGTAACGGCACTGATTGCCGCCGGTAAAGTGGGGTCAAGTATCGGGGCTGAGCTGGGTTCCATGAACGTAACGGAACAGATCGACGCACTGGAAGTTTCCGGCACCGATCCTTTTAAATTCCTGGTCGTCAGCCGGGTTATTGCCACTTCATTTACGATTCCACTCTTGACGATGTACACCATTTTTGTTGCGTTGATTGGTGCTTACATCAACGTAAATCAGAACGAGCAAACGAGTTTTACGTCGTACATACAGGAAGTTTTCGGAGCCATTACGTATCTGGACATTTTTGCCTCTGTCCTTAAATCCATCGTTTTTGGGTTTACAATAGGCATGGTTGGGTGTTATAAAGGCTACCACTCCTCAAAAGGAACCGAAGGCGTTGGCAAGGCCGCTAATTCATCGGTTGTTACGGCTATGTTTCTGGTTTTTATTGAAGAACTTCTTTCCCTTCAGATTGTTAGTGCAATCCGGGGGAGTTAACTATACTTTTGAATGATTGAATAATTGAGTGATAGAATGGCCAATGCATACCAATTCAATCATTCAACCAGTCAATCATTCAGTCATTACAAGTTATGGCTGAAAATACGGAACCGATCATTCACATAGAGGGATTGAAGAAGTCCTTCGGCGACCTGCACGTACTGCGGGGCGTAGACCTGGATGTTCATCGGGGCGAAAATGTGGTTGTTCTGGGTCGGTCGGGTACGGGTAAGTCCGTATTGATAAAAATTCTGGTCGGTTTACTCAAACCCGATGCCGGACGCGTTATGGTGCTCGGCCAAGACGTTGAGACGTTGAGAGGAAAAGAACTGGATGAATTTCGTCAGAAAGTTGGGTTTTCATTTCAGAACAGTGCCCTGTACGACAGCATGAGCATCCGGGAGAATCTGGAGTTTCCACTGGTTCGAAACATCCGCAATTTAAGTCGCAGCGAAATCGACCAGGCGGTTGAAAAAGCGCTGGACGATGTTGGACTCTCGCAAACGATCAATCAGATGCCCTCGGAGCTATCGGGCGGTCAGCGGAAACGTATCGGTATTGCCCGAACACTGATACTCAAGCCTGAAATCATGCTATACGATGAACCAACGGCGGGTCTGGATCCGATCACGAGCGTTGAAATCAATAACCTGATCAACGATGTTCGCGAGCGGCTGGGAGCTACCTCTATTATTATTACGCACGATCTGACCTGTGCCAAAACCACCGGCGACCGGGTGGCGATGCTGCTGGATGGGCGCTTCGCACGGATAGGTACGTTCGACGACGTTTTCGCCGATCCTGACGAGCGTATCCAGCAATTTTACGAATACAAATTTGTGAATTGAACAGAATAAGCCGTCAGTCGTTAGTCAATAGTCGATCGTACTTTTCACGCTCTATTTTCTAACGTACTGGTTAATGATGATCGACTGACACCTATTGACTAACGACTTCCTATGAGTACCGAATCGAACAGACGTTCCGTTGTTGTCGGCATTTTTGTCCTGCTGGGACTTGTGATTTTTATAGCAGGCGTTTTTGTGCTGGGTGGCCAGCAAAAACGATTTACCAAAAGTATTCGACTGATAACCATTTTTAAAGACGTAGGTGGCCTTAAAGTTGGAAACAACGTCTGGTTTTCAGGGGTAAAGATTGGCACCGTCAAGCGAATCAGTTTCACCGGCACGGCACAGGTAGAAGTGGATTTGAACATTGAGCAAAGTTCACAGCAATACATTCGGAAAGACGCCAACGCCAGCATTGGCAGCGACGGGCTGATCGGCAATAAAATTGTTGTGATCGCGGGCGGAACAAACAGCCATCCAGAAGTAGAAGACGGCGACAAGCTCAAAACATCAGAGGCCCTGAGCTCTGACCAGATCATGGCGACCCTCCAGGAAAATAACAACAACCTACTCCGGGTCACAAACGACTTCAAGGAGCTGGTGGGTAATCTTCGCCGGGGTAAAGGAACTGTAGGAGCCGTTCTGACCGACTCACTGGTGGCCGAAAACTTCAAGCGGGCGATGCGCAATCTGGAACGTGCTTCCGACAATACGGTGAAAGTTACTGGCTCTGTTTCGCAATTTGCGGCTAAACTCAACAGGCCCGGTACGTTGGCAAATGAACTGGTAACGGACACCACCATATTTCGGCGATTCAGCCGGTCGGCGTCCCGACTCGAAGATGTGGCCACCTCAGCCGATAAAGCCGTTACGAACCTGAACCGTAGCTCAGAGAATCTGTATCGTACTTCGGAGAAACTAAATAATACGAATACGCCACTGGGTGTACTCCTTTCCGACCAGCAGGCAGCCAGCAACTTACGTACAACCCTCAGTAACTTAAGCAAAGGAAGTGCTCTGCTGAATGAAGATTTAAAGGCTGCCCAGAGCAATTTTCTGTTACGTGGCTTTTTCAAAAAACAGGCGAAGGAAGTTGCCAAACAAAAGGCCGACAGTACCAAAGCTGCTCAAACGCAGCCCTGATGTATACCCAGGCGCCACAACCAACACGAAGGTTTTTGTGGCGCCCGAGTATACATTGGGTTAGCTAATGAATCTTACTCCCGCTCTACCGAACTGGCGCCACTTACGCGCTGACGTAGCGAGGGACTACCCAGGTATCGCACCGAACTGGCGCCACTGGCCTCAACCACCAATGAATTCGCTACGTTAACATTGGCTTTGCTGGCGCCACTGGCATCGAGATTGGCTTCGCTGACCGGATAGCTAAATCCTTGCAGCAGCGATGCGCCCGACAGATTCGCAGTCAAGGACGTACCATTTCCGTTCATACGCAGTTTTGAAGCACCCGACAGCTCTACGTTCGTTCGGGCAGACTGTACCGTAAATTCACCTTCAGAAGCACCCGAAAGCCTTACGTCCAGATCCGACAAATCAGTAAATCCAGTGATGGTAGACCGGGCAGCGCCCGAAAAATCGACACCCCGTAACGTCGGCATGGTGATCCGGAACGTAGTGGAGTACTTGCGGTTTCGAGAAACCCGATACTGAGCTCTCAACGTACCGTTTCTCGTATATACATCCAGGTCATCCAGGTTACGGCGATCGCCTTCTACCGTAATACTATACGTAGGCCCCTGCTGTACCGTAACCGTAAAGGCACTACCCATATCCAGACGATCAAAGTTGGTGAAGCTGTACGTTTGCTGAGCACTCTGATACGGTCCGACATCCTCCCGCTTTAAGGAGCATCCCGCCAGTCCAATCAATAAGGCCATGAGGCCAATTCCATAACATTGTTTGTAGATTCTCATGATTTGTCTTAGTTTACCAGGACGTAGCACTGTCAACTACCCCTTTTTGCAAGCATGACAATCCATTGAGACTTCCCCCCTACGTGATAAAAAAATATTTTTTCCAATTCATGATCACTGTCCGACCAAGCCTAATCTACCAGCGTCCGTAGCGCAGGCCAACCTGAAAACCAATCCAGCCGGAGTGTAGCGTATTGCTATATGAATCGGTGCGGTCGGCGAAAAGCGTTACGTCCGGCTGAAGCAATGGGCGGGGTCGACCGTCGTTGCTGAAATACCAGTTGAAGGAGGGACCAAAGGCCAGCGACAGGCGACCACTGAGTTTGGTTTCGAGTAACGTGTTTAAGCGGATATGGTTGTTCCATTCACCCGAATAGTTGCCATCGAAATAAAACAAATGATGGTAGATCGCTTCCAGATTGAATAACGTAGCGCGCGACAAACGAGATGCCGAACCGATACCATACCCGGCACTTAATCGGGGGCTGCCATCGCGACCGAAACTATGACCTGCCGTAAGGATATTATAGAAATGACGGACTCCCGTCCGGAAGGTGACGTTCAGCATATTGACTTCGTTGGCCGCCACTTCTACACGTTGATAACCGCCTTTCCGAATGTAACTCAACAAACCAATGGGCGCGCTGCCAACCGTATCGGCCACGTTGAACAACCCGATCTGATGCCCCGACGTAACACGCCGGGCCCGGTTGAGGATCCCACTAATCTGCCAGCCTTTTACGTCGTTATGGGTGTAATTCGCCAGTCCAGCCAGCTGCATACCCCGAATGGATTGAGCTGCTACGTTAACCAAACCGCCGATCTGCATGCCGCGCACATCCTCATTGGTGTAATTGGCCATACCCGCCAGTTGAAGCCCGTCAACTGACTTCCCAACCGAATTGGCTAAGCCGGCAACCTGAACCCCCGTTACGTTCTGATCCGTATAATTGGCCAGTCCTCCTACCTGCACAGCCTGTACATTTCCACCCACTACGTTGGCCAGCCCAGCCGCCTGAAAACCATGAACATCCGCCCGAACCAGATTGGCTAAGCCACCTACTTCCAGGGTACGTACGCTAAATGAGTACCCAACCAGGGCATTGAAAGACAGCCGGTTGCTGATACGTCCGCTCAGGCGATGATTGGTACCAATGAACGGAAGAAACGATACCTGCCAGTCGCGGTAGAGTGTATCCCGACTCAGGTTAATATCGTGAATCGCCTGCTGAGCCGAAACGAAAAGCTTTGAAATGCTTGCCAGCCCCTGATCAACCACAGACACGGGCTGCGGTGGTATTGAATCAATTGTCGGAGTTGGCATTTCGACAGGTACGCTTGATAACGACGAAGCAACCGATCTGAGCGTATCTTCGGTCACGCGAATGGGCAGCGTCTGCACCGTAGACGTAACCGGCGGTTGGGGTGTCATCCGGATAGTAACGGAGTGCGAAATACGCGACCGCACCACAACCGTTTCGCCCTGGTAGGCCTGTTTCCGTACATCCAAACGTACGGTCGGTAAGTTTGTGGGCAATTGCAGCCGGTAATAACCAAACGGGTTGCTCACGGTTGAGGCCAGTGTGGTTTTCTCAAATACGCTGGCCCTTCCGATACGTTCGCCCGTTTGTTCATCCAGAATATAGCCATCCAGAAGGAAGTTCTTCGGCTCGGCTTCGGCAGGCTCGGCCTGAACCAGAATTACGTGGTTGCCCCGTGATTTAAACGTAACCCGGTTTCTGAACACCCGGTTGAGCACTTCCCGAACCGGTGTATTGGTTGCCCGAACCGTAACGACTGCGTTGACATCAATACGACTGGCATTATACGAAAACTCAAACTGCCCGGCCCGGCTAATCTGACGCAGCGCATTGTCAACGGTAGCGTTGCGGATATCAACCGATATTAACCGATCCAGCGGTGAGGGCACCTGAGCCAGCAACCGGATGTTTATGAAGAAAAGCAAAAAAATAGAATAGCGAATCGAGTTCATTTCCAGTAGGTTTTTCGTAAAGACACCCATCTGAGCTGTTCCCCCTATGTGTTTTTTCAGGCACCCCTGCTACCTATTGGCATCCAGCGCCTTCCAGAATTACCTGGCGACCTTTGTAGCGAATATGCAAGCCAAATGTTTCGGCCGTTACGTTCAGAACCGTATCCAGGGGGGCTTTATCGAAGCGAGTCGTCAGGCGGCAATTGGCCAGTTGATCATTCGCTAGCCGCACATCTGCATTATAAAACTGGTTAATGGCTTTCACTACGTCGGTGAGCGGTTCGTTTTTAAAGACAAGCTGACCCGTTTTATAGGCAAATGCGTTGGCTGACAACAGCGGTGCCCGTCGGATCGTGTCGGCTCCGGATTCAAACGTAGCCTGCTGATTCTGTGTCAGCAAAACCGCTTTTCGCCCCCCCGAAAAGCGTACTTTTCCGGTTCGAACCGCTACGCTCACATTCCGATTGTAAGCCTGTACGCTGAAGGATGTACCCAACACCTGCACAACGGTTGTGCGGGCCTGAATACGAAAGGGTCGTGCGGCATCCGGCGCTACGTCGAAATAGGCCTCACCCGTCAGCGTTACGTCGCGCAGGTCGTCGGAGAAAGTCGTTGGATACGTCAGCGTTGAATGACGATTCAGCAGAATTTTTGTTCCATCGGGTAAGGTCTTACTAATTTTCTGATCGGCGGTAACCAGCGTCACGATATTGGCAGCCGGATGGTCGTGCCCCATAAAAAGTAGCTGGAACGACAGCCAGCCAAAGCTCGTTGCCAGGATCAGGACAGCCGCTATCCGGTAAAAAATCTGGTTCCGATCCGTCTTGTCTTCGCTACGTTGCCGGTGCAACGGCTTGATAACCGGATCAGTTGCTCTTTCTGAATCGCCCGGCTTCGCGCTCATTTTTCCCTGAACCGCTTTCCAGGCGGCATTGGTATCGAACGCGGGAGGCTGGCTGGCTTCCGACTGAGACAGATCCGGCGGGTTGATTCGTGATGACGTTTGCGCCGGATTGGCAGCATCCCAGATCCGTTCAAATTTCGCAAAATCGTTCTGAGTAGGCTCAGCCGGGTTGTTTCCACGACTGGCAAGCCACTGACGGACCCGCGCGGATTCGGCCGGATCGGTTTCACCCGCCAGAAACTTGCCCAGCATGGCGTCGTCTATTGGTAATTGATCGGCCATAGATTATACAGGAACAATTGCGAACGAACTAAGTAAAACAGGTAATGAAAAATCGACTAGCGACAGCAATAGCAGGTTCGTGTCGTGTAGCCACCCAAGCTTGTCCATCAGCCATTCTGCGTTGTACAGGAGAACAAATGTAATGGCTAAATACTCACTCAGTTCCGTACGCAGGATACGTAACGCTTTGCCAATCTGATTTTCGACCGTCTTGATGGAAATGCCCAGCTGATCAGCTATTTCGCTGTATTTCAACTCGTCAAATCGGCTGAGGCTAAAAACCAGTCGGCATTGCTCAGGTAGTTTCTGGATGGCAATCTGTAAGCGGCTTGCCAGCTCGTCGCCAATCACCGTCTGCGCAGGCGAATCCACCCGCTGTTCACCCATGTAACGTGTATATTCCCGGTGCTCATCCCGAACGGCGGCATGTTTAATGCGGTTCAGGCATCGGTTATGCACCGCCCGAAACAGATACGATTTCAACGAAATACTGATAATGAGCCCGTTACGTTTCTCCCACAGTGCCAGAAACATAGCCTGTACTTCCTCTTCGGCATCATCAGGATCGGATAAAAATTGACAGGCATACCGACACAAGGATGCGTAATGCTGTCGAAACACATCTTCAAAAGCGCGTTCGCTACCGGCTCGGATAGCGTCAATAACGTCCTGCTCAGTTGGTGGCACTGACTTGGTCTGGTAGATGATAGAAGGCTGCAAAGCTATCATTTGTGCCGAACATCTGCTTGTTCGGCATTATGACACTTATCAACCGGTTTCCCCCTACTGCTTTGTCAAATTTATTTTAGGCAGTGAGTTGTAGAACAGAAAAACACTGATTTACAGGGCCAAATGTACTGAACGAACCGGCTCTCCGTAGAAAACAGTTGCCTGCCGATCGAAATCAGCGGCAGAGTCAGTTGTCAGAAATGTCCGTCGCCCCTGTTTACTGCACTGTTCCTCAATTTCAGGATGACGTAGCAAATAATCAGCCAGCCGCTCAGCCACGATATTGCCCTGGCTCAAAATCGTTACGTTGGGGGGAGCCGCCTGCCGGATTTTTTCGAGCAGAAGCGGATAGTGCGTACAAGCCAGTAACAACGTATCGATAGCGGGCGATTTTTCCATCAACCGGTCGATGTGCTGCTTTACAAAATAATCGGCGCCGGGACTAGCGTATTCACCATTCTCAACCAGCGGTACCCACATCGGGCAAGCCTCCTGAACGACGTTCAACTCCGGAAAAAACTTAGCGATTTCTACCAGGTACGACTCCGACGTAACGGTTCCGCGTGTGGCCAGAATACCAACATGCCCCGCCTGCGAATACGTACCGATTACTTCCGTCGTGGGCCGAATAACACCCAGCACCCGACGATCGGGAGCAAGTGCAGGCAAATCCAGTTGCTGAATATTACGTAGCGCTTTCGCCGATGCGGTGTTGCAGGCCAGAATGACCAGTCGGCAGCCCCGGTCGAACAGATGCCGAACACATTCGAGTGTGTACTGATAAACGGTATCGAACGAGCGTGTACCGTAAGGAGTCCGGGCATTATCGCCCAGATAAACGTAATCGTACTGAGGTAATTTACGAACAATTTCCCGCAAAACAGTCAGGCCACCATAGCCCGAATCAAAAACGCCAATGGGTTGATTCATAGACAAAAATAGCCATTAGCGGTTACTTGTAAACCTTAAAATCGATAATCCTGAACAATCATGCAGCCTGCTTTACAAAACATCCTGAACAGCAGTATATTCACGGCTGATCCAGACTACTCGCAGCGTTCCTCTACCACCGTATATGTCAGGTTTGCGTCCCATTCTTTTTTATGCACTACTCCTGTTGGGCATTACTGATCAGGCAGTCGGCCAGTCACGCTCACTTTGGCAGGGTGAGGTGGAAATAGGCAGTATTCTTTCATCCGAATCCGCCACACCTTTCTGGTTACGTACCAACCAGTACGGTATCATTCCTAAACAGGCTCCGGCGGGTCTTCTTCAGGCGTCGATCGGCAAATCTTATCAACGACCAGATTCTGCCCGTTCCCGCAAAATCGACTGGGGTTTTAAGCTGAATCCAGTCGTTACGTACACCCAAACCGATCAAGCAAAGGTGTTACTTCCCGAAGCGCATCTAAAAATCCGATTCAGGTCCATCGAACTGTACATCGGTCGCCGACGGGAGGTTACGGGTCTGGGCGATACTACGTTGTCGTCGGGGTTTTACGCGGTCTCTGGCAATGCGCTTCCCGTTCCGAAACTGCAACTAGGCACGATTGGCTACGCTCCGCTGCATTTCACAAAAGACTTTGTAGCCATCAATGCCGCCTTTTCGCACGGTTGGTTTAACGTACCGTATATTCAGGGCGTGCGGTTGCATCAGAAACATGTCTACCTGCGATTAGGAAAACCGGCTTCGACCTGGAAAGCCTATGCAGGCGTTAATCACAATGTACAGTGGGCTGGTCATGCCGATTATTTAAAGCAGCAGCCGGATGTAGCCGATGTTAACGGTTACCTGCCTTCCGACTGGAGTTTTTACAAATATGTCGTGCTTTCGTACACGCCCAAGGATTGGGACAAGCTGGCCGGCTACACATCCTTCGACAGTTACCGCGTCGGAAACAGTGCTGGCAGTATTGATTTTGGCGTTGAGCTGAACAACGCCACTGGCCGTTGGCTGGCGTACTATCAGCACGCTTATGAAGACGTTTCGGGGATTGTTTTCAAGAATTTGCCCGATGGCCTCTGGGGGCTCAGTTACGTACCGAAATCAGAAAAAACAGCTTCTTTCCGATTCAATCGGCTAACCCTTGAGTATCTGACAACCAAGGATCAGTCAGGCTCTACGTTCTATATTCCCGGTAGCACGTATCAGGGGGGCGACAATTATTATAACCATAGTCAGTACGTTCAGGGCTGGTCGTATTTCGGCCGAACGATTGGTACGCCATTTATCGCGCCGGGGCAGGATTTTGACGACAAGTCTATTCTGAAAGGAGGGCAATTTTTCCCGAATAACCGCATCGATATGTGGTACGTTGGGCTGCAGGCCTCTTATCGAAATGCATTGTTTCAGCTTCGTACGTCCTACAGCGAAAACTACGGTACGTATAGAGATCCGCCACCCGGCAGCGCTACTCAGTTTTCGGGATTACTTTCGGCGCAAATGCCCATTTCCCGTTGGACCAATACGTATTTACTGGCCAGAATAGCGGTGGACGATGGCGGTTTGTTTACCAATACGACGGGCGGATATATTGGTCTGAAAAAAAGATGGTGATACCAAAAACAGAACTTCCCGAAAGAACAGTACTTTCGGGAAGTTGCTACGTAGTCCGTTAAATCTTAATTACCCGAGTAACGCTTTGCCTTGTTCCAGAGCAGCATCCAGGCCTGCCGGATCAGAACCACCAGCGGTTGCAAAGAACGGCTGGCCTCCGCCCCCACCTTTGATATTTTTGGCGAGTTCTTTTACAATTTGCCCCGCGTTCAGCTTTTTATCCTGAATCAGGGAGTCGGGCAACATAACCGCAAGCTGCGGTTTTCCATTGATGTCGGCCCCCAGCACGAGCGCCAGGTTATCTACTTTTGCTTTCAGGTCGTAAGCCAGTTGTTTGAGTGCGTCAGCCGATGGTACGTCTACTTTTTCGACCAGACGAGCGTGGCCGTTAACCGCTTCTACTTTATCCAGCAACTGGTTTTTCAACTGCTGCACTTTCTCGTTCTGTAACGTTTCAATCTGTTTCTGCAAGGCGCTACGTTCGTCCAGCAACGTCTGTACGGCTTTCACTACGTCTTTGGGCGCTTTGAGTAATTCTTTCAACTCACTCACAACGGCCATTTGCTCATTGACCAGCGTTTCGGCCCCCAATGCGGTTTTGGCTTCTACCCGTCGAACCCCCGTCGATACGGAACCCTCTGCCGTCAACTTGAACAGACCGATGTGGCCTGTGCGGTACACGTGCGTTCCACCGCAAAGCTCAACGGAATAGGCTGGATCGAACGTAATGACCCGAACAAAATCGCCGTATTTTTCACCGAACAAAGCGGTCGCGCCTAACGCTTTAGCTTCCTCAATAGGTACGTTCCGTTTTTCATACAGCGGAATATCTTCCCGGATTTTCTCATTCACAATCCGTTCCACTTCGGCGAGCTGCTCGTCTGTCACTTTACTGAAGTGCGAGAAATCGAAACGGAGTGCATCCGGCCCAACGTACGACCCTTTCTGCGCTACGTGGTTACCCAATACATCACGCAAAGCGGAGTGCAACAGGTGAGTAGCTGAGTGATTCGCAGCAATCAGCGCCCGACGGGACGTATTGATGACAGCATAAACCGAATCGGCCTGCGTCAGCAGATCGTCAATGCCCGCTACGTCCTGCACAATGTGAATAGCCAGGTCATTTTCTTTCTTCGTATCCAGTACCGTTAACGTACCAATCTGATCGGAGCCTGCGAACAGCTCAAGTGTACCCGTATCACCGATCTGCCCACCCGACTCCGCGTAGAATGGTGTTTTATCAAGGACAACCTGTATCTGCGTTCCCTGCTTATTCTGAATCTTGCGGTATTTTACGATTTGGGCATAAGCCTCCGGCTGGTCATAGCCGACAAACTGGACTTTATCATCAAGTTCCGCTAATTCAATCCAGTCGCCAGCCGACGAAGCGGCATCTTTACGCGAACGAACTTTCTGCTCCTGAAGAGCTTTCTGAAAACCAGCTTCGTCGATACTTAGCCCTTTTTCGCGGGCGATCAGTGCCGTTAAGTCGGCTGGAAAACCGAACGTATCATTAAGTTCGAAAACAGTTTCGCCTTTCAGTTTAGTCGCATTTAGGCTTTCATTTATTCGTGTAGATGCTTCTTGAAATTGCTGACGTAGAGCTTCGCCTAACTTAGGTAAATTCTCGGTAGCAGTTTTAATAGTTTCAATTAAAGTTTTGTTCTGCTCTGTAAACTTTTGAACTGCTTCAATTGAAAGTTTATGCTGATTTAAAAACTCTAAGTTGATATTTTTAAAATTAGATGCAGCATTAGTAAATGATGGCACAACGGAATTAGCCAGCTTAATATTTTCAGTCAAAGGTTTAAGCTGCTCAGCTAATGAACTTGTTATTTGACTTAAAAATGCACTTGCTGTTGTGAGCTGATTGAGGGAGTCTTGTGTTATGTTATCAACTAATTTCAATCCTGTTCCGAGCGTACGCAGAAATGCAGCTTCCTCTTCCCGAATCACTGTAGCCACGAAATCGCGCTGGGCGTTCAATTCAGGAAAAACGTCGGCAAACTGTAACGCCAGCGTCGGCACCAGTTTGGTCATAAATGGTTCGGTTAAGCCGAGATACGAATACCCGTAGCGAATGGCCCGGCGCAGGATTCGGCGGATAACGTAACCCGCTTTCGCATTCGACGGCACGAGTCCGTCGGCAATGGCGAACGAGACCGCCCGGATGTGGTCGGCAATGACGCGCATCGCTACGTCTGACATACCCGTTCCAGCTTCGTATTTTTTACCCGACAGCTCTTCGATAACGGCGATGGTTCCCGAAAAAACGTCGGTATCGTAGTTCGATTTTTTCTGTTGAATGGCCATGCACAACCGCTCGAAACCCATGCCCGTATCGACGTGGCGCGCCGGTAACGGCTCCAGCGATCCATCGGCTTTCCGGTTGAACTGCATGAACACGAGGTTCCAGATTTCGACCACCTGTGGGTGATCGGCATTTACCAGTTCTTTGCCCGGTTTTTCGGCTACTTCCTCCGCCGAGCGCAAATCCACGTGAATTTCAGAACAGGGGCCACACGGGCCTGTATCGCCCATTTCCCAGAAATTATCCTTCTTGTTGCCGTAGATGATCCGGTCTTCGCCAACGATAGGTTTCCAGAGGTCAAACGCTTCCTGATCGAACGGTACGTTATCTTTCTTATCCCCCTGAAACACCGATACGTACAACCGATCTTTCGGCAGCTTGTAAATTTCCGTCAGCAATTCCCACGCCCACTCGATGGCTTCTTTTTTGAAATAATCGCCAAACGACCAGTTACCCAGCATCTCGAACATGGTGTGGTGATACGTATCAAATCCAACATCTTCGAGGTCATTGTGCTTACCCGACACGCGCAGACACTTCTGCGTATCGGCTACGCGCCTGGCCGGGGGCGTACCGTTGCCGAGGAAAAAATCTTTAAACTGCGCCATGCCTGAGTTGTTGAACATCAGCGTCGGGTCGTTTTTGGCAACAAGCGGAGCTGAGGAAACAATCAGGTGTTGTTTAGACTGAAAAAAGTCAAGAAAATGCCGGCGTATTTCGTGGGAAGTCATAAAAATAGTCGTATGTCAAAAGTCGATCGTCGTCTGTTTAAAACCGCACCCAAGAGTCCAATCGACCGTGTGGGCAGCCCTGTTCTGGCTTACGACTATCGACTAATTTTGCAAAAATACGCCAAAACTTGCAGGTTTCGTGGAACGTCTGCAAGTTTGTCAGATGGAAGAGTCGGGTAAACTATATTACGGGATCAAGGAGGTTGCAGAGATGTTTAACATCAATGCTTCCAAGCTTCGTTATTACGAGAAAGAATTTCCTTCGCTTCAGCCCAAGAAAAACCGCTCCGGCGACCGCATTTATACGAAAGCCGACATCGATCATCTGACTGAAATTATTGATCTCGTTACGCGTCAGAAATTCACCTTGCCCGGTGCTCGTGAATTTCTTGAAAAACGCGACGCCCGCCGACGTGAAAATGCCCGCCACATCAATAAGCTGATCAAAATCAAAGAATTTCTGGAGCAGATGCGGAATGAATTGAGTTAAAACGATTCAAATTCGGCTTTTTTCGCTGGTTACCGGGTAGGTATATATTCTGGAATTACGTCTTTTCAGGCAAAGACCTGTTCTCCTAAACCTCTACGTTTACCTGATTTACAGGCTGTTGCATCGCACTACGTCTGTCAGATACGTAAACCTACCCTTATGAACCTCAATTTAAAAGCGCAAGTCAGTAATACCTTCGATGCCATTGTGGTTGGCTCGGGTGTAAGTGGCGGCTGGGCAGCCAAAGAGCTTACCGAAAAAGGACTACGTGTTTTAATGCTGGAACGGGGCCGCAACCTCGAACACGTAACGGGCTACGACACCACGATGAAAGCGCCGTGGGAATTCGCTCATCGCGGCAAAGCCGTTCTGCCAACGGATAAAGACCCCGGTACGTACCGGATTCGGCCCATGAATGAAGAAAATGGTCATTTTGTGTTCGACGACCGCGATGCGCCTTACAAAGAAAATCATCCGTTCATGTGGTATCGCCCGAACATTCTGGGCGGAAAATCCATCATGTGGGGGCGTCAGAGTTACCGCTTGAGTGCGATGGATTTTGAAGCCAATGCCCGGGATGGATTCGGGAACGACTGGCCGATACGGTACAACGATTTGGCCCCATGGTATAGTTACGTAGAGCGGTTCGCAGGTATATCGGGCAGTAAGGAAGGACTGGCCCAACTGCCTGACGGCGAGTTTTTACCGCCCATGGATCTTAATTGTGTGGAGCAGCACGTTCGTCAGCAATTGAAATCCAAAATGAACCGCGTGCTGATGATCGGTCGGACGGCCAACCTCTCGAAAGCGAATCCTGTTCATACAGCGCTGGGTCGGACGGCCTGTCAGTACCGAAACAAATGCCATCAGGGATGCCCGTACGGTGGTTATTTCAGTACGTTGGCCACTACGTTGCCAGCCGCTCGCCAAACCAATCGGCTCACCGTCAGAACGGACAGTATTGTATCGGAGGTGCTGTTTGATGAAAAAACCCAACGAGCCAAAGGCGTTCGGATTATCGACGCCAAAACGCATCAGACGACCGAGTATTACGCCCGAATTATTTTCCTGAATGCGTCGGCCATGGCCACGAATTTTATTCTGATGAACTCCGTATCGAACCGTTTTCCGACCGGGTTTGGTAATGATAGTGGTACGTTGGGTAAATACATCATGGATCACCATTTTCAGGCTGGAGCAAATGCGCAGGCCGATGGAATGGGGTTTGACGATAAATACTACTACGGTCGACGCGCCAATGGCATTTATATTCCACGCTATCGGAATATCGGCAACGACAAGCGGGAGTATCTGCGCGGCTTCGGGTATCAGGGGGGCGCGTCGCGGTCGGGTTGGCAGCGGCTTATTGCCGAGGCTGGTTTCGGCGCCGATCTGAAAGAAAAAGCGAGTCAGCCCGGTCCCTGGAACATGGGTATCATGGGTTTTGCGGAATGCTTGCCCTACGAAGACAACCAGGTTACCCTCAATCGGGAGCGACTTGATAAATGGGGACTCCCCACGTTGACATTCGATGTAAAATTCCGCGAAAACGAGCATCTCATGCAGAAAGACATGATGAACGATGCCGCCGAAATGCTCGAAGCGGCTGGCCTGAAAAACATCAGTACGTATAACAATCATTCGGTTCCGGGCATGGCGGTTCACGAAACGGGTGGTGTTCGGATGGGGCGCGACCCGAAAACATCGATGCTCAACGCGCATAATCAGCTTTGGGCCGCCAAAAACGTATTCGTCACCGATGGCGCTTCGTTTGCATCGGTGGCATGCCAGAATCCTTCGCTTACGTTCATGGCCCTCACCGCCCGGGCTGCCGACTTTGCCGTTGGTGAACTGAAGCGGAAAAATCTGTAAGCACCGCCCTGCACAAAACCTGAGTATGAATCCGCTCAATCGCTTCCCATAACAGAAAGCGATTGGGCGGATTCATGACAAATCTTCATCAGCTACGTAACGCATGGCTACGTACTACGTCTACCATCTTAGACAGTCCCTAGCCTATTTTTTGTGTCCACCAATACCCACCACCAGATTGCCCTTACGCTTGTTCCCGGCGTGGGCAGTATTCTTATCCGCCAGTTAATTAGCTACTGCGGTTCAGCCGACGACGTATTCCGGTCGCCCTTTGCCCGACTGATCAAAATTCCCGGTATCGGCGACGTAACGGCGCGCGCTATTCTGAAACAAACTGTATTGTCCGAAGCAGAGCAGGTAGTGAAACGGCTCGAAAAACTAGGTGCATCCGCTGTTTTTTATACCGATAAAGCGTATCCAAATCGACTGAAAACGCTTTACGATGCCCCGGCGCTGCTCTATTTTCAGGGAGCAGGTAATTTGAACGCCCAACGTACTATTGGTCTGGTAGGTACGCGACAAGCCACGGATTACGGTCGACGTATCACGGCCGAAATCATCGAAGCGGTTTCTGCCTATGAAGTCAACGTAATTAGTGGATTAGCCTATGGCATCGACATCGCAGCTCACCGGGCCAGCCTGTCGAATGGCTTACCGACGATTGGCGTGATGGCTAGTGGCCTGGATATTATTTACCCGAATATCCATCAAAAAACAGCTCAGGAGATGCTTGTTTTGGGCGGTCTACTTACCGAAAGTGCGCCGGGCACCAAGCCCGATGCCCATCTCTTTCCGGCCCGCAATCGCATCATTGCCGGTCTGAGCGATGCCGTTGTAGTGGTGGAAGCCGCTGCCAAAGGCGGAGCATTGATTACGGCCGAATACGCCAATAATTACCATCGGGAAGTGTTTGCGGTACCGGGTCAATTGAATCAAACGTTCTCGGCAGGCTGCAATAAACTGATTCGGGAGAATAAAGCGCAGATTTATATTAATCCCAAAGACATTATTGAGGCATTGAACTGGGATCAACCCGCTTCTCCGACAGGTGAACACCGACTCTCGAAAAACGATTCGCTGCCCCTACCCGTTGATATTACAGACGAAGAGAGCCAGTTGATTGCGCTGCTACGTCAGTCGGCCGACCTGCATATTGACGACCTGAGCTGGAAAACACAGATACCCATGGGGCGGCTGGCTTCCCTCCTGCTCAATCTGGAATTTCGCGGCTTTGTCCGCTCCCTGCCGGGTAAGAAATACGCTGTCGTATACGTGTAAACGGCCTTATCAGACTTCGTTACAGAGCTACTGTCTAACGGGGATTTTACAACCGACGGGCGCTTGCTGACGTAGTGAATCTTCTAAGCCAGTACCGTCAATCATTGCCCAGTGCCCGATGATTTTTTCATCCATCAGCCGATAGCATCGGTAGCCTCCCGTACTTACCTGGGCACCAGTAGCTTCTATGCCGCGCCATTCACCAACATGAATCATTTCCATGTTAACTTTTAAAATCGTTTTGTTGATCTCTGTCACCTGATCTTCAATGATTGTCCGATGTGAAAACGACCGGCTAGTTGCTTGTATCCATTGTACTAGTCCAAAACGATCGGCCGGCAAAGCCGTTGGGAGTGAATGATCAATGTAATTGGGATGTAGATACGTATTGAGTTGATCAAATTGCTGCTGGTTCCAGATCACCTCAATGAAATCGACGATGAATTGTCGGGCTTGGTTTACGTCCATGTTCTTTTGATTTGCTTGAAACAAAAGTAGGTCACGACGCAGGCAACTATCTGTGACAAAAGTCAAAAAGCGATTCACTTCAATCTGCGGATTCGACTTAATGTTTCTCGACGAACGCCTAAAAAAGAAGCCAGGTGACCTAGCGGAAGGCGCTGCAACAGAGACGGATACCGTTGCCCCAACAGGGCATATCGTTCTTTTGCCGAATACAACCTGAACCACGAAGCCACTTCTTCCTGCTCTTCCAGTAAGGTTTCCAGCAACCGCCGGCCGAACGCTTCAATTTGGTGATGCTGCTGGTAAAGACGTATCAAATCCGCTTTAGCTACCCCCAGTAAGGTGGATGGCTCAAGCGCCTGAATAGCTAATTCGGAAGCTTGTCCGGAACGGAGGCTTTTCAGATCTGTTACAAACGAGTTTTCAAGCGCGAAGGCAATGTTACGTTCATCGCCCTCTTTCATGTAAAAGCTACGCAACAACCCTTCCTGAACAAGATAGATATGTTTACAGGTTTGGCCAGGCTGTAACAGAAAGTCCCCCCTACCCAGTTGAAACTCCCTGAATGCATCGTTAAAGGCAACCCAGCTTGGCTCATCCATCTCTACAAATCTCCTAACGGAAGTATGTAAAAGAGTCATACGACTGATCAGATTAGATAAAAAATGACTTGGATTTTAAAGAATTTATGTTTTACTTGCAATACAGTAAAACAACTATATTATATGGACTCATCAGAAAACAACGTAATCCCGCTGAATCCTGAAGTTCTACTCCGGGTAATGCTTTATAACGATACGTCGCGTCAATCAGCTACGCAACTGGCACCCGACGCCTGGGTGGATTTTGATACCGCTTTTGGCCCTACGTTTCAGACGGGAACAGAGCACCAGGTATCGTTTATGAATGATGACCGCAAATCAACGCCTTTCAGAGTGGTTGTTACCCACGGACCCTTGCTGGCACAGCAGCCCCATCCGGTCGATAAAGAAGTAATGGTTCCTGTTGCTACGTTGTATTTGATGCCTGCCGCCTAATCACTGCCCCGGGTCTCGCGGGAAAAACACCCAGCAACCGCCCCCCAAGCCCGTTAACCGCTACCACCACGCCCCAAAAAAACC
>NZ_JBMDWV010000396.1:0-8408 GCF_048594605.1 Spirosoma sp. | reverse complement strand
ATACTCTGATAATCGTTAGAACTTACTATTTTCTGGTGCCCATTTTCTGGTACAGTTTTATTGAACTGTACCAGAAAATTCATTAGCTATAGAGAGGACAGCTAGTTAAAGCTTGCAAAGTAATTATACGTTCCAATTAGGTAATCAGCCGCTGCTGAAGCGTGCCCTTTGTTTTTGATAGGTTTTATTTCAACGTCTGGAGCTCCTCTTTTTGTCATAGCATCATAAGCGTCCTGGGTATTGAAAAAGAACACCAGGTCATCAGCTGTTCCATGGTATAGATACGTTGGTGTTTTAGGCTTCCAGTCATATACATCATTATCTTTAACGGCATTCAAAAAATCTGTTTCTGTACCATCGTTGATAGATTTTTTAAAACTGTCATTAAATATATCGCTCATACTGACGTTAATAGTCACATTCTTGCCATTTTGGGCAACCTGAGATGCATAGGGTTCTTTTAAGAAATATCCTACAGGTTTGTTTAATTTGTAAGAGTCATTGTATGACATTAATGCCCACAAATACACTTTATTTGAGCTTGGATTCCCAGCGGTTTTTTGATTAATGACATACTTCAAAAAAGCCGTTTTGTGATAAGCGCCCGCTCCAATACTGGACGCTGTCAGCGGAAATTCAGATGGAAATTCTTCTTCAATTTTTTTCTGCAATGACATCGTAGCGTAACCGCCTTCAGAGTATCCCGTCAGAAATAATTTATCATTCCATTTAACTGATTTTTTCCTAAAGAATTCTTTAGCGGCTCTAATCATATCCAGGGAAGCCGTTGCCAAATCGTTACGTAGCTCGTATGTATGTGGCAATTGCTTTGACTCCCCATACCCAATGTAATCAGGGCAAACCATTATATAGCCGACGGAAGCTAAAAATACACAAGTGGTAGCAACATCACTTTTAGAACTGAAATTCGACGGCGCATCAGCATCATTGGAAATCGTACCATGTTGCTGACTGATCATTGGGACTGGAGACGTCACCGTCGGAACCACAACAGCACCTGAAGCTTTAGTTGTTGTTCCATCAGGCAATTTTGTGTTATAAATCAACTTATACACCTTGATGTCGTACTTCAGCCCTGCCTTTTGAAGCTGAACGGCTAACTGGTTGCCATTCTGAGCTGCGAGTTGCTCTTTGGATAGAGCCCCAATCTCAGTATAGCTTACTAAGTAAGAATCCTGGGGCGTGACGGTACTGGTTTCATTATTGTTACAGGTAAATACTGAAACCGTAGTAAACAGAAGTAGGATCAATAAAAACACCTTACGAGCGGTTACCATACGAATTCGCTGAGTATAAGTTAATTATACCTAAAAGTATATTGTTCGGATTAATGTAGCAAGCGGTATAAGCCCTTTCTTGCTTAACTAACCATTAAAATTTGGTTTTAATGGTTAGACTATCTCATTAGTTGGATAGATCTTTGAAAATAGTTGATTATAACGGCTTTACCGGTATGGTTCAGGCCAGTCAGCTAAATTCTATCTCCTTAAAAGCTTCCAGCTAACACCCAGACATTACAGTTCTGGCTAGGACTACTTAATCGACTCAAAGCGGCCATTTTTGACGCCTTCAAATCAAACTTAAGCCTTGATTGGCTCATGCGCCAATGAGATTCGGGATGAACTATGATGATACTATTAAAAATTCGAATTAATGAGTTTTTTATTTTCTATTAAGTAATACAAATAACTATCCAATGACTATCTATATTGGCTTATGCGCTCTGTACTTCACGTTCTTCCAACTGCTCCGGAACATCCGAAAACCTGCGATGTACGTCATGTAAATCTCTGCTAAACTGTTGAAGGATAGTGGTCTTGCTTAAGTACTTCTGGGCGTATATACGAGCGTTCTGGCGATACGTCGATAAATCGGAACGCAGAGCATTCGTAAGACCCTTTTGTAAAGCATCGACGGATTCAGGTTCGATAAGAATTCCCATCTGGTGACTATCGATTACATCATACAACGTAGTACCAGGAATAGCCGACACTAATGCACAGCCTCCAGCCGCCAGTATACTTGTCAGCTTTGAGGGTAATACAAGATCTGAGGCAGACTTTTTCTGAAGCACCAGATGAACATCGGCTGTGGCCAAGAGCGCTGATAGTTTTTCATAAGGTTGAAGTGGATGAAACGTAACGTTAGACAGCTGGTATTGCTGAGCTAATGCCTTTAAACGCGCTTCTCCTCCTCCTGAACCACAAATCAGGAATTTGACATCAGGTTCATCTTTAAACGATCGAGCCGCTTCGATAATTAGCTCTAAGCCCTGTTTCTCTCCCAGGCTCCCTGAGTAAAGAACGACCTTGTCGTCCGCAGCGATGCCAAGGTCAGTACGTAACGATTCGTTTGAAGGAAGTGGTCGAATGTACAAATCATCTACCCAGTTTGGAAACAAAATACATGGTGATTGCAGAACATTTTTTTCTGCCGTCTTACGTACCATTCCTTCACTTATAGTCGAAACGGCTGTGGAACGTTTTAAAATAAACCGTTCTACTTTGAAAAGTATATCTAAAAAAGTTTGATTTTTCAGCATACCTAATTCTTTAGCCATATCGATCTGAAGATCTTGCAAATGGAGCAGAAGTGGTACTTTTCGCAAACGTGAATATAAGACTGGTATTAAGCCGATGTGAAAAGGGGGAGCTATGCAAATCACTACGTCGTGTGCTGTAGAGAAAAACAGAGGAAACCAGAAGCGTAAACTACTTACTACAAAGGAAAATTCATGTAGTATCCGTTTTAATGAGGTAACTTTTTTTGGTACATAAAATGGACAACGGTGAACAGTTACTCCATCAATTATTTCTGTGAACCAGCTTTTATTTTTATAGGATGTATGGATTTCCCATTCAGGGTAATAAGGCATCGCCGTAATGACCTCTACTGAATTACCTTCCTTCGATAACCAGGCGCCCATTTCTCCTGTATACTTTCCTACACCTGTCAGCTCAGGTGTGTAATTAATATCATAAATCAGAATACGCATGCACTTCTAGTGAAAAACTAAGTATTTTTTATTGGATAACTTTGAGACTAACTTAGTCTTTGTGCTCTCTAATTTATTGCTTATCCAATAGATCGATTTGAACTAATTAACTCATAAGTAATTAAACTAATTTTATTAGAGCAGTCTGGAATTACGTATAAAAAATATCTATAACTGAGCACATAACTTTATTTATTATTACCAGGCGTTTGCATCACCTTTGATCATCAGCGTTAGCGTTCT
This sequence comes from Spirosoma sp., assembly GCF_048594605.1. GTDB lineage: Bacteria > Bacteroidota > Bacteroidia > Cytophagales > Spirosomataceae > Spirosoma. The sequence continues at coordinate 5,149 of NZ_JBMDWV010000396.1, read as the reverse complement.
ATAGCATATTTTCATGTCAAACCAGAAGGTATGGCGAGAAATATAAAAGTGGTCATATCGAACGCGTCGGTTCATTTTTTGTTCCGTATCTGTTGCGCCACGTGCTCCACTGATTTGTGCCAGCCCAGTTATGCCTGGCTTTACCTGGTAGCGTTGACGGTACGTAGCAGATTCCCAATGTAAAGCGTCATGCTGAAGGGCATGGGGACGAGGACCAACCATGCTCATATGCCCGATAAGCACATTAATAAACTGGGGCACTTCATCTAAGTTAGTTCTGCGAAGAAAACGGCCTATCGAGGTTACTCGTGCATCTTCTCTAGCCGTCTGTTTAAAATCTGATTGCGAAGTGGGAGCGTACCGCATTGTCCTGAATTTTAGACAAGGAAAAGATTTTCCTCTACGACCAGTACGAGGTTGTATAAATAAAATAGGGCCTGGCGATTCTGTTAAAATCAAGGCACCTATTATAGGAAATAACCACGATAGAATAAATAGAAAGACAAATCCTGAAATAAGTATATCGAAAAGTCTTTTTCCGGCGGCCGTATATATCGTTCTTTTAGGCGCAGAGATAGTATGCTGATTGTTATCTGTAAGTAACAAAATATCTGAAATAAATTCTCCCTGCTTATTTTTTGAGTCGTAATCAGTCGAGAGGTATTTTGTGGTAAAATCGTCTGCAATACGCTCACGGCCAATACGCTGAAAATGTGTAAAAAATTTGTTCATAACAAGTAGAAAGCCGGCGTGAGAAAATGTGTTTTGATAAATAGAAATAAGCTATTTCTTTACGTTGAACTACTAAGTATTATGCTAATGGGTTTTTAAAATCATACCTAAGAATGTAAGTTGTTGAATCAATGCTAAATTGGTTGTCTTTGAGGTGAATCCGCAATTGATACAGTTAGCATAAATAACCAGAGGCCGTTAGTTTAAAAAATATATTCAAATACTATTTGTGCTCTTTGAGTTAATATTACGAATAGTCAACGAATCTGCTTATTAATTTGTTAGGGTTGCCTTTTAACAAATGAAAGTTTTAAAAATCAAGTCTATAATTTTGGATTTACTAATTTCAGAGAGTTAAGATCGGTTTAGGTAAATTATATAATGAAAGACACATAAATGATTTCTATTATATAATCTATAGTACTTCGTATTTTATAAAGTCAGTTTGTAGCCTAACGCTATCTGTAATGTTATTGTATTGGTTTATTGTATATTTATAATCTGCCACTACTATAAAAATTAGGTCCCTGTCATTATTAAGATAGTCACCAAAAAGATAATATTATTTACAAGTCAGCAATACTCACATGAATGGGTTAAACAGATATCCGCTACGCAATTATAGGTAATATAAATGAATATAATGTTACAGATTTTATTAAACTTTTATCCGTCTATAATCTATATTAACATTATATGTTTTTTATTATATTACGTATATGCATATTGCAAGTGTTTCTAACGTGAATTTATGCTTCCGTGTTCATATCAGCATGTATAATGGAAAGAATTATTCTATATTCTTGATCAAAAATTTTATTATTATCAATTTCTCATATGTTAGATTGATTTACAAATAGCATAAGCTGAAAAGGTGAGTACGAAGCTGGTAAAATAAGCATCAGGCTATCATTATCAGTGCTTTTTTGCCATCAATAAATAGCAGCATATAAGACATTTATTGAGCAGACGTTGTATTCTACAACCTATGGATTAAGGATTAGGGGGGGGCTTGATATTGCCTGACATCATCAGGAAAATAAAGGTTCTGTTTATTTCTTGAAAGACAGCGCTTTGATAGGCTGGATTCGATTAATAATGATAGTTGGAATCCATAATACCAAGGCTATTAATAAAACGGTTGCCAGATTTAGAGATGCTATATTTGGCCAGTCCCACACAATTGGAACGTACTTCATGAAATAATTTTTGGGATCAAGCGGAATCAGCTTGAATTTATCTTGTAGGAAACAGAAACCAAGCCCGACTACGTTTCCGATGAGTAGTCCCCAGCTAACCATGTTTAAACCAACAAATACGAACATCCGACGAATGAGCGAGTTAGGCCCACCAAGCGCTTTCAGCAAACCGATCATAGGTGTTCTTTCAATCATTAACACTAACAATACAGATACCATATTGAACGATGCTACAAAGCCAATCAGGCTTAGTAGAATAACCATGTTTCGATCGAGTAACATCATCCAGTCGAATAATGGCCGGTATTGATCTGTTACCCGAATCAAGCGCATATCAGGCGCCATGACGTCGAAGATATTGTTCGCGGTCGTCGAAATTTTGTCGAAATCCTTTACGAAAATTTCGTACGTCCCTACTGAATCAGGACCCCATCGGTTTAAGCGTTGAATAAGGCGAATATCGCCCAGTGCAATCGTTTTATCGACTTCCTCCAAACCAGTTTCGTAGATGCCAACTACCGTCATTTTACGAGCGCGAGGGGCATTCCCCAGAAAATAAAGGGGGATGCTCTCACCTACTTTTACATTTAGCTGGTTAGCCATATACTGGCTCAATAGCAGTTGTGTCGACCCTGAGCCGGTGTCGGCTCCAACAACGGGTACTGTTCCTGATACAAGCGATCCCCGAAACAAATTCCAGTCGTAATCCCGGCCAACCCCTTTCAAGATAACTCCCGTCAGTTCATCGTCCGTTTTCAATATTCCTGCTTTCATTGCTACGGCCTGGATGTGCCGTACTCCCGGAATCCGAACGCTATCGCGATACAGGTTTGTGTTGAGCGGTAGAGCTGTTTCTTCGTAAGAGGCATTGTTTGTGAATTTGCTAACCTGCAGATGGGCGCCAAACAGGAAAATCTTTTGTTGAATCGTATCCTTAAAACCAAACAATACGGCAAAGGCGATAATCAGAATGGCTAGCCCCAGGGCAATACTGATGACGCCAATGCGGGTAACGGTGGCCGAAAAGCTACCTTCAGGAGCGTGACGTACTTTGCGGGCTAGAAAAACAGGAACGTTCAAGTTGGTATTCAGTTGGCTATGTATAGAAGGCTGTCACTTACGCAATCACTAACTCATTACGTATTAAACGCTTTCCGTACAAAACTAACGGACAAGTGGCTCAACTGTCACAAAAAAAAAGGAATACCTTACTATAGGGTTAAATATTTCATAAACTACAGGACGATCTGCGTTTGCTGGAACTGTTACGTATGTTTATGAACAGGATATATATAAGTACTCAATTACGTTCTTTGTTAATGGTTTTGAGTAGACGATTGTCCTGCTTTCCTATCATTTGGTTTACCTTTGTTCGCAATACTTTTCTGTTGTTTAGTCGTTTTAGTGATTTACAGATACGTTCCCATGCTACGGTTTTTGTGCAACTACCTGCTGTTTCGACCACTTTCGCCCTACTTGACGATTTGCTTTTCAGGTGCCACAGTTATCGTTCTGATAATTGCTACGTTGTTAGCGCCTTATAGTGCAACTGCTCAGGCGAATCAATCGCAAACCACTTCCAGCATTCAGACTGGGGCAGATCAACTTGATTTATACCTGCCCGCGCTACAAGGAAAGCGCGTTGGTATGGTCGTTAACCATACGTCTCGGATTGGTCGTACGCACTTGGTCGACAGTCTGATCGCGCGGGGAATTGCGATTAAAACCATTTTTGCTCCTGAACATGGTTTTCGAGGGCAGGCAACCGATGGTGAAGAAATCAGTAGTGGGCGCGATCCGCGTACCGGAATCATGATTACGTCGCTTTACGGGAAGAATTATAAGCCAACACCGAAGCAGATGGATTCGCTGGACGTAGTGGTATTCGATATTCAGGACGTTGGGGCTCGTTTTTACACATATACCAGTACCATGCACTACGTTATGGAAGCTTGTGCCGAAACCAACAAGCCCATGATTGTGCTCGATCGGCCAAACCCGAATGGGCACTACGTGGATGGACCCGTGCTGGACCCAAAATTTAAGTCGTTCGTAGGGCTGAATCCTATTCCGGTCGTGTATGGCCTGACAATTGGGGAGCTGGCCCGGATGATTAATGGCGAAGGGTGGCTGGCCGGCAGTAAAACCTGTTCGCTGACGGTGGTTCCGTTGAAAAATTATACGCGTCAAACGCCTTACGTATTACCCGTTCCCCCTTCGCCGAATCTCCCGAATCAGCAAGCCGTTTTGTTGTACCCTTCGCTTTGTTTTTTTGAAGGGACAGTAGTTAGCGTAGGGCGTGGAACCGATAAACAGTTTCAGGTAATTGGCTCGCCCTACACAAAGTATGGTCCCTATACCTTTACGCCAGTTGACAGACCGGGCGCCATGAACCCACCTCTGGAAGGGCAGCTTTGTTATGGTCTGGATTTGACGAACGCGACGATTTCCAGACAGGGGCTAATGCTGAATTACTTCTTCGATTTTTTTAAACAAGCGTCCGATAAAAGTAAATTCTTTCTGGCCAATAATGGTATTGATCGACTGGCGGGTACAAACCAACTTCGATTACAACTTCTGGCGGGCGTTTCGGAAAGCAAGATTCGCGAAAGCTGGCAACCCGCACTGAACGCCTACAAACAGATTCGGAAGAAATACCTACTCTATAATTGAGTGGTCAGAAACGTACCAACTATTCACTCAAACGTATATCACTCATTCACTCAATATTTGCCATACGGCTAAAATGCCCTAACTTTGCATTTTAGAGACCTATTCATGGCCACCGAACAAATTCTGATTCTGGATTTCGGTTCGCAGTATACCCAACTGATTGCCCGGCGGGTGCGAGAACTGAACGTTTATTGCGAAATTCATCCCTACAATCATCTTCCTGTTATTACGTCTGATGTGAAGGGCATCATTCTCTCTGGCAGTCCATCGTCCGTTCGCGACGCCGATGCACCTGAGGTTCATTTAGCTGCTTTCCGGCATAAACTACCCATTCTTGGCGTTTGCTATGGCGCTCAACTATTGGCTCATACTAGTGGGGGAGAGGTGCAGGCCTCTGCCATTCGCGAATATGGCCGGGCCAAACTTGGTACGGTAAATACCGAAAGTCGGCTGATGAAAGGCATTGACCAGCACTCACAGGTTTGGATGTCGCACGCTGATACGATCACCAGTGTACCAGATAATTTCAAAATCATAGCTTCGAC
>NZ_JBMDWV010000395.1:0-35713 GCF_048594605.1 Spirosoma sp. | reverse complement strand
GGCCTAAGGTTTTTAAATCCGAAACATTCAGCACAATGTCTATAAACTGGGTCTTTTGCACACAAACCCAACAGACAAAACCGTTTAAAGCGACTGGATTGGGAAAGCCATGTTGTTCGCCGTTGATCCGCAGGTGAAAATCAAACTGCCTGCTCCCGGAATGATACGTCCCCGACCGGCCGCCGAACTGGTTCCGGCTAACGTATTAGCCCAGTTTTTAGAGCTACAAACGCTGTTGCACACGCTGTTGGATAAAGCCGTTTACCTCGACTGGAATCAAGACAAAGTGATGACGCTGTTCGGTAACTGGCTCAAAATTCGGCTGGGCGACGCCTTTCGAATGCTGTTGGCCCATACCGAACGACACCTGAAACAGGCTATGCGTGTGAAGGCTGAAATGGGTACATTTGCACCTGAACAAGGGACACAATAATCGTATTGATGCGTAACGTTCTTCTAGCCGTTGTTTGCCTTTTCTTGACCCATCGAGTAGTAGCGCAGGATGTTATTGAATGGTCGCCAACCTACCGACTGACCAAAGCCGATTTTCAACTCAAGCCTTCCAATGCGGGTAATGGGCAGCGCTATTATGCCGCCTGTCAGATGGACTTCAGTTATCGGATGAGCAATTATGAGTTTATGTTCACCAAAAATTTTAATCGGTTTTCCCGCGCTATTTTTAATCGAAAAGCTTCCTGGATGGACGAAGGGCCACTAACGGATCGCTTACTCGATATGGCGCAACTTGATTTTGATCTGGTTGAACTATACACCCGGAAAATCCGCAAACGAATGTATGAAGAGAAGCGGGCTTTCTCGAATGGCGATTTTTATCAACAGGCGATAAATGAGCTGCAGCGGCTTTATTCTGAACGGCTGGCTCAGATTGTTCGTGATACCGACGGCGGGCAGTCAGAAGTCCGTACGAGAGAAATCCATGAGCAGATTGTTCGCGAAATCAACGAACTCGATGAATATTGTAAAGAGTGTAAACCCGCTAAGAAAAAGGGCTGATCGCCAGAAAATAGATTTTGATTAAGTGTTCCCGTAACCTATGATTTGAATGAAACACTACTTACAGCACGACCCCTGGAATATCGTTGAAGAAGGTTTTTACCGTGACTATAATGAAATAACTGAAAGCGTTATGTCGCTCGGCAATGGCCGACTCGGCGGGCGCGGTTCATTTGAAGAGAAATTTACCGGCAAAACCATGCTGGGCAACTACGTAGCGGGCGTGTACTACCCCGACAAAACCCGCGTCGGCTGGTGGAAAAACGGTTACCCACAGTATTTTGCCAAAGTGCTGAATGCTGCCAACTGGATTGGTATTGACATCGATATTGAGTACGAAACCCTCGATCTGAACCATTGCGAAGTTCGCGATTTTCGGCGGGTGCTGAATATGCAGGAAGGGTATCTCGAACGTTCGTTTATCGCCCGGCTGAAAAGTGGGAAAGAGCTTCAGGTACAGGCAAAGCGCTTCTGTTCGATTGTTGATGATGAAGCCGGGGCGATTCGTTACGCCATCAAACCGCTGAATTTCGACGCCAAAATTACCATTACCCCTTACATCGACGGCGACATTCGCAACCGCGACGCCAACTACGATGAAACGTTCTGGGATGAAGTCCGGAAGGAAACGGCGTACGGGGAAGCCTATATTGAACTTCGAACGCGCAAAACCGGCTTCCACGTAGCAACGGGCATGTGTGTATCGATTGAGCAGGATGGTGCACCCATTAATTACCAGTCGCAGCCAATCAAATACGAGAAATACGTAGCAAATCGGATCACGCTCGATTGTCGGCAGGGTCAGGAAACGGTCGTTTATAAATACGCCGTCAATCTGTCGTCGCTGAATTACGATCCCGATACGATTATCAAGGAAGCCCATCTCTACATTCAGCGTATTACACGGAAGGGCTTCGATAAAATGCTGTTCGAGCAGAAACAAGCCTGGGCCGATAAGTGGAAAATGAACGACATCACGATTGATGGCGACATTGCCGCTCAGCAGGGTATTCGCTTCAATATTTTTCAGTTGAACCAGACGTACACGGGCGAAGACGAACGACTGAACATTGGCCCCAAAGGCTTTACGGGTGAAAAATACGGCGGCTCAACGTATTGGGATACCGAAGCGTACTGCCTGCCATTCTATCTGTCAACGGCTGATCAGAAGGTCGCCCGTAATCTGTTGATTTATCGCTATAAACAACTGGGCAAAGCCATTGAGAACGCGCAAAAACTTGGCTTTCGGGCCGGTGCCGCGCTTTATCCGATGGTAACTATGAACGGCGAAGAATGCCATAATGAATGGGAAATTACCTTCGAGGAAATTCACCGGAACGGCGCCATCGCCTATGCCATTTACGACTACGTTCGCTACACGGACGACGAGCAGTATCTGGTTGAATATGGGCTTGAGGTGCTCATCGCCATCAGTCGGTTCTGGAGTCAGCGCGTCAACTGGTCGAAAGTGAAAGAGAAGTATGTTATGCTGGGTGTAACGGGGCCAAACGAGTACGAAAACAACGTCAATAACAACTGGTACACCAATTACATTGCCGCCTGGACGTTACGTTATACCACAGAGGCCGTCGCCAAAGTCAAATCGCTGAATCCTGAGAAATACGCCGAATTAATTGATCGGATTCATTTCCGGGAAGAGAAAGAATTGGCCACAGCCCGGCAGATTATTGACAAAATGTATTTGCCAAAAGATGATACGTTAGGCGTTTTTCTGCAGCAGGAAGGGTTTCTGGATAAAGATCTGATGCCGGTTTCGGACATTCCGAAAGGTCAGCGTCCCATCAATCAGCACTGGTCGTGGGACCGGATTCTGCGGTCATGTTTTATCAAGCAGGCCGACGTATTACAGGGTTTGTATTTCTTTGAAGATGAGTTCGATACCGATACGTTACGTCGTAATTTCGAATTCTACGAACCCATGACGGTGCATGAATCGTCGCTGTCGCCCTGCGTTCACTCGATTCAGGCCTCGAAGCTGGGCATGAAGGCGAAAGCCTACGAAATGTATTTACGTACGGCGCGACTCGATCTCGACGATTACAATAACGATACCGAGGACGGCTGCCATATTACGTCGATGGCCGGTACGTGGCTGGCGGTTGTGAAAGGGTTTGGTGGCCTTCGTGTTGAGAATGAAGCGCTGGTATTGAATCCGCACTGCCCGGATAACTGGCAATCGCTGGCTTTCAAAATTCGCTTCCGAAATACGCTGTTACAGATTACAACGACGCAGCAAGACGTAACCGTGCAGAATTTTTCAACCTCACCAGTCACAATTAAACTGCATGGCAAAGACGTAACGGTGAAAGGTGAAAGTAAGAAAACAATCGGCAACGTAGTGCCTGCTTAATAGAAGCTTTTGTGGTGCCGAAGCTTTGGCTTCGGCACTGCTATTGAACTTGTCTCCTTTTGCCCAATACTACTCCCACGGTAATCTGAACAGACGGATACCAGCCCCGCCGGAAATTAGTAATTACATTACGATTGAGCTGCCAGTTCTCTTCATCTTCTGAATTCACTTTTCTCCAATAGTCCGGATTACGGGTGATCTGCTCAGTTGAAAACAGCTTAAACAGATGTTGCCCACCCACGGCTCCTGTTAACGTAATCCGTCTGGCAATGGTTATCTTACCACCCATTAGCAGTTCTGGCGCCAGCGAAACACCCGAGGCACGTAGCGAATCGGCAGGAATAGAAAAGTTGGCATCGGAAGCGAGCTGCAGATTCGAGTAATCCACCACAGTCCGGATCGAACCGAACAACATGACCACCTCGTCGTTGAACACAGAATGGAAGTAATACCGATAGCCAATAGCGCCACGCGTATTCCAGAAATGATCCATGCGTGACGGCTTTAGGACGGTGTAATAACGATGATCGCCGATGTACCCCAGCGATAACGTCAGGCTCTGCCGTGAATCGACGTAACGTTCGTACTGAATCAGTTGATTCTTGATAGGAAGGAAACCAATTGGTGAAATGGACAGCTCCTGCCGTTGGCCAAAGGCGGTTACTGTTGTCAGAAAAACCAATCCGGCGAGTAGACTGTAAATACGTCTTTGCATATAATTGCGTAAATAAGATGAGGATAAAAATATTATCTATCTGTAGTATATACAAAATAATTTATTTGGTGACAGTTCATTAACGTCTTCGCTATGCTATTCAGATTAATTTGTCTTTTGTGGCTTGTGACGTTCATCCATGGGAGCTACGCCCAGTCTGGACTTAATCCGACGGATACCAGCTACGTAATGGCACTGCTGAAAAAAGGGGAAGCCGTTGAAACCAGTCAGCCCACTACAGCGCTGAATAATTACAAAAAAGCGCATGCTTTCGCCGAGAAAATAAACTTCACAAAAGGGTACTTTGACAGTATGCGGCTACTGACCTACCAGCTTAATAACCTGGGACGACACGACGAAGCCCGAAAGATTGCGTTGGCGGCCGTTCAGAGGGCAAAGCAGGATACGTCGAAGCGAAATTTAGGACTAAGTTATTTCGCAGTGGCCAACACCGCGCTGTTCATGGGTCAATATCAGGAGGCCATTCCCAATTATCAGCGAGCAGTTCTATACATGCGGCAGATCGGAAACCTGAAAAACGTAGCGGCCGTTAATCAGAACCTCGGTTACATATTCAGGAAGCAGAAAATGTATTCTAAAGCGCTCGATTATTACGGCAGGGCGCTTGCGCTCGATACAACATGGACAAAAGATAAGGCCGACCGTCGTTCTGTTGCGTCTGATTATTTCAGTATCGGGGTTGTGTATAGTGATCTGAAAAAAAACCGTGAAACGCTGGCTTATTATCAGAAAGCAAAAGAATGGGTTGACTCACAAACCGACCTTGATTTTATGGTTAATCTGTACAGCAACATCGGTTTTGAACACGGACAGGCACAACGCTACGATTCGGCACTACATTACCGACAGGAAGCTTTGCGTATTAGCCGGTTGTTGGGTAATGAACGCCACGAACTTCATTTGCTGATGACGCTGGCAGAAACGTACACCCAGATGCGTCAGTATGGCCGGGCCAAAAAATTACTGGACGACTCATATACTCTTGCCCGGAAAACGAAGGCTGGTTTAACTGAATTTCAGAGTATTTATCACCAATATGCGCTGGCGAATGATGGTTTGGGCAATCACGAGGCTACGGTTCAATGGCTCGATAAATACATTGTTGTTACGGATTCGCTGAATAATCAGGAAACCAAAAGCTTGTTGCAGGACTATGAGGTGAAACTGAAACAGGCCGAAGCTCGTCAGCAACTGGCTCAAAAGCAACGTAGCATCAATCAATTGCAGGATCAGCAGCAACGTCAGCGGCTGTGGCTTCTGATTGGGGGATTGGTGGTATTGGGCGTAGTGGGTGCCCTGACCTTCGCCTATCTTTATACTCGTCAGCGTCAGCGAGCGGCTGCTAACGCATTACTGGCTGCCGAACGCGAGCGCGAACTGGCCGTTGTTCAATCGGAATTGCAGGGGCAACAAAAAGAGCGGCTACGCATCTCCAAAGAAATGCACGACGACCTGGGTGCGTCGCTGACGGCGATTGGTCTGCTGAGCGAAGTGGTGAAAACGCGCATGGGTGCTCAGACTACGCCCGAAGTAGAGAAAATTTCGAGTATATCGGCTGATATGGTTACGGCCATGAACGAGATTATCTGGTCGCTGAACACGAAGAACGACAGTCTGAACGGGCTGATTTCGTATACCCGCGCTTATGCCAGCGAATTCATTGATAACACGTCGCTTATCCTTAAAACCGACGTAACAGAATCTGAGCACGATCTCCCTATACGCGGTGTTGACCGGCGGAACGTATTTCTGACTGTAAAGGAAGCACTGAATAACGTAGTAAAACATGCTCAGGCGACCCACGTAACGCTACGTATGCAACCGGAAGCCGATCAGCTCGTGATTGACGTTTGCGACAACGGACGTGGGTTTACACCCAATGGAAAGACCGGTTCCCGAAATGGGTTAGGCAACATGCAGAACCGAATGGTCGAATCGGGTGGGTGCTGCGAAATTTTACCGTCACCGACGGGCACATGCGTAAAAATTACGTATCCATACCCCACCGTGCCCGTTCAGAAAATACTACAAACGTAGTATAGCATCGAAGTAAAAAAACGGTCAATATTGCCGGATGAAAACCGCCATTACTGTAGCCATCGTTGAGGACAAAGAACCTATCCGGCAATCGCTGGCTATTCTGGTCGATGGAGCCAACGGGTTCAGTTGCCAGGCTACGTTCGAGACGGCCGAAGCTGCGCTGGATTACCTGCCCGACCACTGTGTCGACGTAGTGCTGATGGATATTGACCTGCCCGGTATGAATGGCATCGACTGCGTGCGGCATCTGAAGACGCGCTGCCCAAATACGCAGTTTATGATGTGTACAATGTACGACGAAGACGAAACCGTATTCGAAGCCCTAAAAGCAGGCGCCAACTCGTATATTCTTAAGCGAAGTCCACCGCATAAACTCCTGGAAGCCATTACCGAACTGCACGAAGGCGGAGCGCCCATGAGCAGTACTATTGCCCGTAAGATTGCCAGCTCCTTCCACATCAATACGTCTATACCTAACGAACTCGACGTACTGACGCCCCGCGAACGCGAGATTCTCGACCGGCTTTCCAAAGGCTATAGTCATAAAGAAGTAGCCGAAGAATTGTTTGTCAGCCCTACTACGGTGCGCAAGCACATCTTCAATATCTACGAAAAACTCCAGGTCCACTCCAAAGTGGAAGCCGTAAATAAATACCTGGGGCGGAGGTAATGGTCGAACGATGAGAGATAAGTGATGAACAAAATGCTAACGCGTTGCCTACTCATCACTTATCTATCGTCGTTTATCACTCCTGAAAAAAATAAAAAATTGGTAGTGTCGCCCCATAAACTGGCCCGGAGTTTTGACTCGGTGATTGACGGAAATCACCCGTGAAACGACCAAAAGCCATGAAAAAACTCGCTCTTTTTCTGTTCGTTACGTTGGCCTTCAGCGCCTGTAAAAAAGACGATCCGGCAATTACTCCACAGAATCCGGCCGACGTAGTGGCGGGCCGGTACAAACTCACATCTTTCAGTCTTCGGCAAGGTTCCCAAACAATAAGTCTGCCCGGCAACGGCGTGGCGCTGGATGGTGTAGCTAACCTGAGTAAAACATCGCAGGAAGGTTATGTGAAACTCACGCTGGCCGTTAACAACAACGAATTTTTTGGTGAAGCTGATAACATCGAACTGGAAGTACGTAAGACCAGCGAAGCCTATGGACTCTTTGACGGAAATGACCAGTACGGAGATGTCGATGGAAACAACATCATCTTTAGTTTGTCCGGCACCGACGATAATAATCAGCAAGTTGCACTATCCTTCGTTGGTAAAAAATAATCAGTCATGAGCCGCTCCATTCAAACGATTTTCATCGCTCTGATCTTGGCTGGTAGCCTACAGACGCCGGTATTCGCGCAGGGACGTAGTCAGATTCTTTTTGTTGGAACACCACTGGCCGTGGGAGTTGGGCGATACAATGCCGTTGGTTTTCAGCCGAGTTTCGACATTCGATACCAGCATCCGTTAGGGGCAAATTTCACCATCACGGCAAAAACGGGACTGGATATTTTCCTGATTAAAAGCAAGTACAAAGATTATTTTCGCTATTACTACAATAGTACGGCAGGTATTTCGATTCCTATTACCGTCGGGCCACGTTTTTACATTGTCGATGGGCTTTATGCCGGACTTAATCTGGGCGTCGATATTGGGGTCAATTCAATTGCGCTCACATCGTTTCGATTTGAGCCAGGGTTTGGTTACGCAATCCGATTAGCCAATAAAAATTATGTCGATATGGGCACCAGTTTTGTAACCAGTTTCAGCGAGGGGAGTGGCGCTTTCTCTTTCAACTTTGCCTATGGAGTGAATCTGGGAAAGAAATAGTAAGTGAATGCGAGAACGAGCGAGAATAGGGCCTGGAATGGTTTTCGGCTCATTCTCGCATTCGTTCTCACTTGGGATGCGTAGCTACAGAACCTGAGCGCCCTTACGTAGCGTGCATCTCATTCGTAAGGGTAAGCAGGATTTCAGTGCTGTAAATCACTTCCGATACTACGTATTGTAAAGATCGGCGTCCTATTTTAGCACCTGATGAAACAAAGGCACAACAGGTTGATAACCGGCATGGTCTGCTTACTGGCGGCAAGTCTGTCTACCTGCCAGCAATCTAAATCACCGAAGCAAATTACGCCCGCTTTTTATCACTGGAAATCAAACTACAATCCTACCCGTTCGGAGATTGCGGAAATGAAGCGTTTGCATGCCAACAAACTTTATCTGCATATTTTCGATGTGGACTGGGATGAAAAAACGCGTCAGCCAGTGCCGAAAGCCGTTATTCGGTTTATGCAGAAACCAGTCGGTAACATAGTGCCTGTGGTCTTTATCACGAATCGGACACTCACGAATCTTTCTCCTGCTTCGTTGCCTGGCCTGGCTACGCATATTACGCAATCTATTCTACGGATCAGCCATCAGAATGCTATTTCTCTTCGCGAAGTACAGTTCGATTGCGACTGGAGTACGCGTACACGCGACCGCTATTTCCGGCTGTTGACGTTGCTGAAAGAAACGCTACGTCTGCCTGTTTCGACTACAATCCGGCTGCATCAGATCAAATACACCGATCAGACGGGTATTCCACCCGTTTCGCGGGGTATGCTGATGCTTTATAACGTAGCAGACTGGAAACAGCCTGAGACCCGCAATTCTATTTACGACGCAGAAGTTGTTAATCAATATGTATCGTTTGTATCGACCTATCCGTTACCGCTTGATATTGTGCTACCCCTTTTTCGCTGGACGGTGGTTTACCGAAACAATCGTTTTCTGACCTTTTTAAACAATATTGATCGAAAATTGCTGGTGAATACTACGTTTCTGCAAGCCCAATCCGATAGTACTCGGTTCATAGCGAATCGTGATACATCGGCGTTTGGCTTTTCGGTTCGACGGAACGATTTATTTCGTTCTGAATCGGTTTCGGCACAAACGTTGATACGTGAAAAAAAACGATTGCTAGGCCAGATTAGTAACCAGCGCTTAACGTTAGCTTTATACCACCTCGACTCTACTGTGTTGTCTGCTTACTCCCGTGAAACCATCTCTACTTTTTTCCAGCCGCACCCGTAAAATCGCCCTACCTGTAGCCGTGCTGCTTGCGTTTGCCTGTGGCCCCTCATTCGACCCGAATGAGTTTATGAGCTTTTTCATGCCCGAAACGGCCAATACACCGCCCGAGTACAATCGTTACATATACACTCCCCAACTGTATGCCGATAACGACTTAGGCGGATACGGCGATGCTATAATTACGATTGATGAAAATGTGCGGGCCTGGGTAGCCTATGCGGGGGGTTTGTTGCCGGAAACCGTGGTGAGCAAGGCGATTTATAACGAAGAAACTGAGGCTGTTACCCGGTTGATAGCTAGTCTGGAACGTACTAAAGCGCCTGCTGTTACGTACCTTAGATTTGCCTGGTCTGCCGACAATGGCCATGCTAATCCGTGGCCTGCCGAGCCTACACCTGTTGACAGTACGAAGTTACCTGCGCAACTGACTGAAGCGAAAACGGCCTATCAGACCTCAATTGATCCGTTCCTGAAAGAGCGTTATGCCTTTCAGGCTGTAAAGCTTGCCAGTGAACTGAGAGATTATGATCAGGCGCGGCAATTGTACGATCAGTTGGTAAAGCCACTTTCGAAAAAGACATTCATCAGCGACTGGGCCCTGTGCCGTCGGGCGGGAGCGTCGCTGGCGTTGAAAGATACAGCTCTGGCCATTTACGAATTTGCGCAAGTGTTTGATCGGTGTCCATCGCGTCGGAAAGCGGCTGAGCTGAGCTTACGGCGGTATCGGATAAAGTTTCGGGAAGATGCCCTTCAGTACGCAAAAAATGACCGCGAACGGGCGGCTGTGTATGCCTTATGTGCCATCCAGCCAGGACAGGATGGGCTGGACTTACTTAAAGCTTTAGTTTATTTATCGCCTAAAAATCCGCTTGTCGAATTGATAATGGCGCGCGAAATCAACCGAAATGAATATTACTTTAATACGTCGGGCCAGGAGTACGTAAACGACGGGTTGCTGGCCAGGCCTGATTCGACTGCCTTTGAAGGTCGTAAAACGGAATCGGTGTCGTATTTCGATAAACTACGAACATTTGCGCTCGAAACAGCGGAGAACACCAAAGTAGGTGATGGCGCTTTCTGGTATACGGCCGGAGCCTATCTGGACTACCTGGGCAAAGACTACGAAGCGGCTCATACGCATCTTGACCAGGCCGCTAAGTTGCCGGCCCCGAACAAAACGCTAACGTCTCAGATTGCACTGCAGCGGATGTTATTGCTGGCCGCCCAGACGGAAACCGTAACACCCGAAGCGGAAAAACAACTCATTGGTTATCTGGAAGAATTTGACCGAACAACGAATTTTCGGCTGAACAATGCCTTTGTCAATGTATGCAAAACGTTTGCCGCTACGTATCAGAACAAGACCGAAACAAAAAAAGGCTGGCTGTCGGGCTGTACCCGTTCGAAAGATGAGTCGGTGGATGGTTCCAGCCAGGCAAAAGCTTATCTGTTAACCATGCTCACGACGGAAGCCCATCCGGATGCGTATTTCGCCAGTACGGTCGATTCACACGCGATTGAAGATACCATTGCCCCTGAAATTGTCCGGCAGGCCATTGCCTACACCGGTCAAGCCAAGCCAACTGATTTCGACAAGCGTTTGGTAAAGCTATCGGGATTAACAGACGATTATCTTCAACTGCTGCTGGGCCGTCGATTGATGACGGCTCATCGCTATGCCGAAGCCGCCGACGCCTTTGCGAAGGTTAACCCCAAAATATGGAAAGATGAAGCCTTCTCGGCGTATTTTCAGCGAAATCCGTTTGCCGTAAAAATGCCCCGATTGTCGGCACCCGCCCAAAATGGGATAGAGGCTGTAAACTTTCCGGCAGAACCGAAAAAGAATCTGTACACACCTGTTACGTTCGCCCGACGTATGGCTGAACTGGAGCAACAGGTTAAAGCAGCTACGGGCGATCAGGCTGCTGAATTGTATTATCAATTGGGTTGTGGTGCCTGGAATCTGAGCTGGTATGGTAATTCGTGGCTGCTAATGAAATCGTACTGGAGCGCGGCCGAACCTCCACTATATGATATGCCAACCGACCCAACTGCTAAACAAAAACGTTTCGATACGTTGCTCAGGACCGATTATTACACGACGGCTCAGGCCCGAGCTTACTTTCAGCAATCGGTAAAACTGGCGAAAACACCCGCACTGGCTGATCGTTCGGCGTACATGGCGGCCCGCTGCGAAGCCAATTCGTTTGCAGTGCGTAAGAGCATCGAGCAGATACGTAACGGGTACGTCTATGAAGAAGATTCGACGTTTGTGAAAAATATGCGGACGTTACGGAGAAGCAAATACGCCACTGTTTACAACGACTTTTTTCGGAATCATCGAAAAAGTCGGTTTAATCAGGAGATGATCCGTGAGTGCGCAATGTACAAGGATTTTATATCGTTCGGTGAGCAAGCTGCGGACTGACAGGACGTCTTTTATCGCTGGTGCTTTGTCATATAGATTAATCGTCATGTCAACCAGCTTCAACGGAATTACACCCTTCTACGACGCTCTTGCCTTCGTTGTTTTTGGCCGAACGTTGCAGCGGGCACAGCTTGTATGGCTGGATCAGATACCTGCCGATGCGTCGGTGTTGATTGTGGGAGGAGGTACGGGCTGGCTGCTCGAACAGGTACTAAAGCAGTGTCAGCCCAAACGGGTAGTGTATCTCGAAGCTGCTCAGAAAATGGCTGCCCGCGCCAGTCAGCGAATGATTCGGCGGGCAGTTCCGGGGAAAGTCGATTTTCGGGTGGGTGACGAAACGACCTTATCGCCAGAGGAGCGATTCGACGTAATTATGACGCCTTTTGTACTGGATCTTTTCGCGGAGGAAACACTACGTTCGCAAGTCATTCCCCGACTACGTAACGCACTGGAACCGTCCGGGTTATGGCTCGTTACCGATTTTGTATCAACCAGCCTTTGGTGGCAAAAGATACTCTTGTGGAGCATGATTCGTTTTTTTCGGCTTACGACCAGTATTGAAGCAACTCACCTGGCTGACTGGCAACGGATTCTAACCGACGCTGGTCTGTTGTGTCAAAAACAGGCGTATCGGGCAAGGAAGATGGTCTTAACAGGCGTTTGGACAATCAATTTTTGAATTAAGTATTCTATGTACGTTTAATAAAAATTATATATGTATCAATTGATAAATTAGTACATATGAATGAAATCGTTTTCGTTTTTGTTAGCATGACTAAATCGATATGTGTTAATTTGATCGTTTTTTCGTTGGTATTATCCACATTTAGATACTCAGGCGATGATGCTGTTTATAGATGGAGCTCAAAAAGGAGTTGAGTATAAAAATGTAAATTACTGGATTCAGGACTATGAATCGGCCTTTGAGCTTCTGACACAATTAACGGCTGATTGCTGGACACTGGAATATGCTATTATTGTCGATAATGGCGATTGCATGAGTCTACCCGTTGAAGCATTTGACGGACAGCCTGTACAGACACACATTCATGCTCTGGAACAAGAGTGGATTCAGCTTTTATCAGCAAAGCCCAGAACTCTAAAGAAGGTTGGTAAGTGCTGGTGGGAAGATTGGCTTTTACAACTGGATACGTACTACGAAAAGTTACTCGGTCATTTAGAAAAAAAGATTTCTATACTGGAAGTTAAGCAGCTCAAATTAGCTACACAACGCGATAGCGAATTGAAGCTTCTTATGAGTCGTAGCTACGAAACAAGTCTTGAACTAAACAAAAGAATGTATGATCAAATAACAACAGATCGTAATAAGAAGCATCAGCTCCTGAAAAAATGGAGGAAAGAATACGATTTCTAAGAGATGGACTACGTATCGGCCAGATTGGCTGAACATCAACTCAACAATCAGCCTGCACAGCCCGGAGGCCCGTACGCTTACTATTTCAGGTATGCCTTTAGCCTCACCAGTAGGTTTAGTAGTTAATACGATAGATCTAGCCTGTTTGACACAACTGCTATGAGACTGTGTTCCATCGTCCGAAGTGGTGAAGGACTAATAAAAGTTAGAATGTGTACCTGTTTTGTTCATAGAAAAGCCCCGGCTGCATTGCATCGGGGCTTTCTTATTTATCAGCTGGGGTGCAGTCTCATTAAGAGCTATAAGCCCCGTTCCCTCACTATTTTAATCTAAACCCCGCTACGCTTAAGCAGGCAGTAACCTTATTTTCCGGGTTTAGGTTAACTCATCAGCTTAGCGTAAGCTGTGGGCAACGTAATGAAATAAATACTGGCTGTAGTCAAGTCTGGTTTGGCCTGTGGTGTGCGTGTTTCCGGGGACCGTCAGTCTGCTTCAATACGTAACAAAAACTGTTGTCCTTGTGCAGAGAAATTCAGGCAATCCGACCGCTACATGATCCAAAATAGGTAAATTCATAAATAGGGTCTTCGCCCTTTTTCAAAATAAAACTGGTTCGTATGAGTGTTATTAAACCTGTCCTGCAGAGTCCAGAACTGATTGCTTACTTCTTAGGAGCTAACAATTATTGCTGGCTTTACTTTCGGAACGGTGAAAAAAAGTTGCTGGCTAAGCCAATCAGCTTCCTAGAAAAAAAATTACCCGGTTTTGTCCGGGTTCATAAAACGGTTCTGATTAATCCGGCTTATGTAAAGAGTCTGCAACAGCCGCCACGCCAGAAGATGGCAGGTGAGATCCAGTTAATAAACGGAGAAGTTTTTCCGGTAAGCCGTCGGCGCTGGTCGCAGGTAGCTGAATCGCTACAGTTCAATCAGGCGAAGGCCAGCTCTGAAGGTGATGAGCACACTGTAGCTACGTATTCGAAAGAAACGACGCAACAGGCAGATAGCCAAACCTTATTTCTAGTTACGGCGGATGAACAGAACGGCTTGATAGCTAAAAGAACAATTGAACGGAAATGGCCAGAATACCAGGTGCATTTGTTTCAGCAGAGCAGCCACCTGCCTGATGTGCTTAACCAGTTGCCTTCGGATACACACCCTACGTTGGTGATTCTGGACGCCCGGACGTTAACCCTGGAACGATTGCATACCTTACAGCGTCTCAAGCAAAGTCCACAACTTAACAGCCTGCCGGTTATTTTGCTGGTGACTCCGTCAGATCAGTCCGTTATTGATGGCTATAATTACAGGTCGAACTCGGTCATTTCAATGCCAGAGGTCTGCGTTACGTTCACACAGACTCTTGAACGAGTCTGCCGATTCTGGCTGCGTACGGTTGCTTTACCTGGTCTGGGCTTGCGAGAGGTAGGTGCTCATTAACATTTTTGCCAGAAGAGAAGACTTCTTTCTCTTCTGGTTCGGTCAAGAGAAAAAAGTCTGTTGATTTTCTGGAGTTAATCAAAACGAAAACTGCATAGGAGGGAGCGTTACGGTCTCCCACCAGTAGCTCCGTAGCTCCTGAAAATAAGCGATCCATCCCTCAAATTTTGTGGGCTTTACCAAGTACGAAGAGCTTCCCCGGCGATACGCTTCTTCAATATCCGCGTTCGAAGCCGAGGAGCTTAGGATGATCAGCGGAATTCGGTTGCAGGGACCGGGTAGGGCTTTAATTTGTTTGAGCAGGTTCCAGCCATCTTCCCGATTGGGCAAGTACAGATCCTGAAAAATTAATTTGGGGATTTCCCATTCCTGTGTGCACCATTCGTTGAGAAGATCAATTGCTTTGGCAGCCGAATTAACGTGGACAGGGGTTACTTCTGGAAGGCACCGTTGCATGGCATTTTGAATAAGCATCCAATGATCTGTGCTGTCTTCAATAATTAATACTTTTGCCCACTTAAAGTTGGTTTGATAAGTTACTTGCTCATTCATGAGGAGAAGTGATTATAACGCGAGTTTACAGGCCCAAGTTACTAATAATCCATTAACTCTATTAGAAAACAGGAGAATATTATTCAATAAGTAACTTCATTAGATGAAAAGAAAGAAATAAAGTTTCTCTAATGCAATTATATTCACATTAGCCTGAGCCATTGTTTCTTTTTGCCTGCCTAATAAATCAGAATAGTTCGCGTACATAGCCAAGTTACGCCCCCTCATTATAGTGCCGTTTGATTTTTGCGTACAGTCGAACGATTTTATACCCGAAATAACTCCGCTGCCGAGTTGCTACGTTCATTTTATTGCTTTTCCCCGACCAGACGTAACGGACTGTAATCAGCTAATGCAAGCGGGTTTGCCTATTGCATGTGGCATCACCTGCGTACTATAATCAAAAAACGATATTTTTCTGTATGTTCTTGTATATATAATTTTCTTATATATTTTTGTTTTTAAATCATTCTAATACGTATTGAATATGAATTCGGTTAATCAGGATTTCCTGCGTGGAACCCTCAGAACAATTGTTCTTCGATTACTGGCTCAACACGGTCGGATGTATGGTTACGAAATTACCCAGGCAGTCAAAACACGTACAGAAGGTGAATTGGTATTAACGTTCGGAGCGCTGTACCCGGTTTTGCACAAGCTTGAACAGGAAGGGTTGCTGGTGACGCAAACTGAAGAAGCTGACGGCCGATTACGTAAATACTATGCGTTAACGCCGGCGGGCACCAAAACAGTCGACCGGAAAATAACTGAGTTTGAGCGTTTTGCGCACCTGATGCGTCTGCTGCTTAAGCCTTCATCATCCTGGTCTGTTGGCCAATAAGGGTGTTTTCTATTAATTCCTTAGCCTCATTTATTCGTCTATAATGAAAAAACTAACCGCATCGCAACTCAACCAGTTGAAAGACGCCCTGCGTCAAAATCGTCCGCACCAGGCGCTTCAGACTGAACTATTGGATCATTTAGCCATAGACATCGAGCATCGGATGAACGGCGGGCAGTCGTATGAAACTGCGCTGTACCGGGTTATGCAGGAGGCTAGTCCGCAGGCGATCGCTCAGTTAAAACAAACGTATCGGCAGATGCTGGATACCGTTCCGTTATCGATACGGCCCGGTCGCTTATCAAGCCGACGGACTGGGAAGCACCGATCGAGGCCTGAGCAGTTTCAGCAATGGACGCAAGTTAGCGTCATTACGTTCGTAACCCTGATGATCTGTATGATGTGGGTGAGTCAGGCTTTTTCCGTATCGTTAAAAGCTTTCGGTAATGTTTGGTTAGTGGGCCTTATGAGTTTAACCGGGGCGCTCGGTGCGCAGCTGCTGTTCCAGCGTCGACACCGTCGAAACCGCCACCGGTTGGGGTAAGCAAAGCGTTACGTTCTGCCAAAACGCCATTTCTTCCTCTAGACCCTGAATCATGCTCGCACACTACCTTATTCTATCCTGGCGTCACCTCTGGCAAAACCGTTCAGCTACCCTGATCAGCATTGGCGGACTGGCGATAGGCTTAGCCAGTGGCCTGGTTATTTTTCTGGTTGTCAACTACATGTTCAGCTTTGATCGCTACCATCCGCACATGGATCGGTCTTTCTGGATTGTGACCGACGTTAAGCAAGAACACATTACGCCTACCGATGCTGCCCCCCGTCCGCTGGCCGAAGTACTCCGACGAGATTACCCGTTTGTAGAGAGTGCGGTACGGCTGGAAACCTTCTTCGGACGTACTATCAGTGTGCCGGACGGAAAAGGCGGCTGGGCAAAGAAGTTTGGGGAGGCCCGTAACATCTGCTTTACTGAACCTCAATATTTCGATCTGTTCCGTGTGGAGTGGGTGAGTGGTAGCCCTAAAACGGCCTTAACGGCACCGAATACCATTGTTCTTAGCGAACGTTACGCCCGGAAATATTTCGATACGTTGCCGCCCATCGGTCGGACATTACGGCTGGATAATCGAACCAACCTGATCGTGACGGGTATTGTCAAAGATCCGCCCGTTAATACGCAGCTTCGTTATGATGCCTTTGTGTCGTATGCCACCATTCCGTTGCTGGAGGGCCCCGCGGCTCTTCAGGACTGGCAGGGGTTACAGGCCATGTGTTTTCTGCTACTGCGCGAAGGCGCAGACCCGCAGCAGTTGCAGCGCGTATTGCCCACCATACGCCAGAAATACTTACCCGCCGACGAAGTTGCCCACTTCGATTACCACGTATTACCCTTGCAGGAGTTGAATCACGAACGTAGCGGAACGGCTCCCCGTCTGATGCTGTACGCGCTGATTGGCGTAGGACTGCTGCTAGTTATGGCGGCCTGTGTCAATTATGTGAATCTGGCTACTGCCCGGGCGCTAAAACGATTGCGCGAAATTGGCGTACGGAAGGCCGTAGGCAGTACACGCTGGCAGTTAGTTGTGCAGTTACTGCTGGAAACTGCCATAATCACCCTAACGGCAGTGTTACTGGCGCTTTTGCTGGCTCAACTGGCTTTGCCGCTGGTGAACCAGACGCTGGCAAGTCAGATCGAAATGCTCAACCCAACCATTTCTATTCTTGATCTGCTCCATCCGAAAGCAATGAGCTGGTTCGCTGGTCTGATAATCGGTGTACTAATGCTGGCAGGCTTGTATCCCGCTTTGATGTTGTCCGGATTCAAGCCGATAACCGCTCTGATGAGTCAGCCAGCGAACCGATCGGGCAGAGGGTTGTCGGTAAGGCAGGGGCTAATAATTGGTCAATTTGTACTGGCACAATTATTTTTAATAGGGGTACTTGCAATTTCAGCTCAGCTTCGCCATATGCAGACCGTTGACTGGGGGTTCCATCACGAGGATCGGCTGTCTGTCTGGTTGCCGAAGGAAGGCGACGTTCCGCTGGCCCAGCTACGTGAGCGCTGGTTAGGTGTGCCGGGTGTTATGGACGTTACGTTCGGCAGCGATCCGCCTGCTTCGCCCTACAATCGGCCGAGCCCGTTTAGCTTTCATACTGCCAGAGAACCTGAGTCGTTCGAAACCCGCGTCAGGGCGGCCGATGATCATTATCTGTCGGTATTTGGTCTCTCGCTGGTGGCTGGGCGGAACTTTCGGTCAACGGATACGACTGGCGGGGACGTGCTGGTTAACGAAACGCTGGTTAAACAATTGGGCGTCCTGTCTGCGGCATCGATAGTGGGCAAGCGAATGCGAATTAAAGACGCTGATCGCACCATTGTTGGCGTTGTTAGGGATTTTCGCAGTGGCGATTTGCACAGCCCGACCTTACCCGTTACACTCATTCATGATCGACCACATAGTCGAATGGCCATACTCGCGTTGGAGTCGAATCAGACGACAGCCACGTTGAAAGCCATTCAACAGGTATGGGACGTAACGCTACCTGATCAGGTATATCGGGCAGACTATCTGAATGATCTTCTGAAAACGTTTACTGAGGCTGAACGACTGTTGGCAGGTCTGGTACAAGCATTTGCCAGTATTGCCATCGGAATGAGTTGCCTGGGTCTGTATGGGCTCATTACGTTCATGGCAGAAACCAGGGCTAAAGAGATTGGTGTTCGACGGGTGTTGGGCGCTCGCACCGGGCAATTGCTCTGGTTGTTTGGCCGGGAATTCGGTAAACTACTCGGATTAGGTTTTGTCGTAGCTGCTCCTTTGGGCTGGTGGCTGATGACGGGTTGGTTACAGCAATACGCCCACCGCGTTCCGATGACTGGCTGGCTGCTCGTTGCGGCTCTGGGAATGACCGTGTTCATTACGGGACTGACTGTATTCCGCCAAGCCGTGAAAGCCGCTGTTGCTAATCCCATTCAGTATCTAAGAACCGATTAACGTACCACTCATTACTTTATTCCTCGCTTTTTGTTTATGAAGTCAGTAATTTTTTCGTGCCTGCTTCTGCTAAATCTTACTGTTGCGGCACAAACCGCCCGTCGTTCCAACGTAGCAGCGGCTTCAACTGCGGCCACCAAAACGGAAATTTTATGGGATAATGACGGCGTACCGCACATTTACGGAAAAACCCTCGAAGCCATGTATTACGGATTTGGCTACGCTCAGATGCAGAATCATGCTAATCTGCTGCTTCAGTTATACGGACAGGCACGGGGGCGGGCGGCTGAATACTGGGGAGTCGAATACCTCAATTCTGACAAGATCGTGACGCTTTTCGGCCTGCCCGAACGAGCACAGAAGCATTACCAACAGCAGGAAGCCGGGTATCGGAAATGCCTGGATAATTTTGTCAGTGGCTTAAACGCCTACGCAAAAGCACATCCGGAGGCTATTGGAGCCGAATTTAAGCAGGTTCTGCCCATTACGGCTCCGGATGTGCTGGCTCACATCACTCGGGTAATCTGTCTTGAATTTGTAGGAGGGAGGGAGGCTGGAGCCGCCCGGTTGATGCCCCCCGGCTCCAATGCGTATGCCATTGCCCCATCAAAGTCAGCCTCTAAAAAAGCGATGCTGATGGCGAACCCGCATTTGCCGTGGGAAAGCTTTTTCCTGTTTTTTGAAGCGCATCTCAACGGGCCGGATTTTATGGCCTATGGAGCTTGTCTGTTGGGGCAGCCTGTGCTCAACATTGCTTTTAATAATTATCTCGGCTGGACGCATACAGTGAATACCATCGATGCAGCCGACCGTTATCAACTGACATTGCAGGACGACGGCTACGTACTGGATGGGATCAAGCAAGCTTTTGAGCAAAAAAACGTCGTGTTGAAGGTCAAACAGCCCGATGGTCAGCTCAAGCCACAGTCAATAACGTATCGTTATACGAAACATGGTCCGGTCATGAACAGTCAGGACGGGAAAACGTACGCACTGCGATTTGCCGGCCTGGACAATCCATCCACAGCTGCGCAGCATCACGCGATGGCCCAGGCTCGAAACTGGAACGAGTTTGAAACTGCGTTGAAACGAATGCAGCTTCCCATGTTCAACGTAGTATATGCCGACCGGGAGGGGAATATTCTGTACCTGTTCGACGGAAACGTACCTAAACGAAGTGAGGGAGACTGGCCTTTCTGGATGGGCACCGTCGACGGGTCGTCCTCAAAATATATCTGGACGCAGACGCATCCCTACGAGGATTTGCCTAAAGTGTTCAATCCGCCAACGGGTTTTGTGCAAAACGCCAATGATGCCCCCTGGAGCTGTACGTATCCGGCTGTGTTGAATCCTAAATCGTTTCCGGCGTATATGTCGCCAGTAGGATTGCCGCTACGTTTACGGCCCCAACGTTCAATTAATCTGCTCAAAGATGACGCGTCCGTTACATTTGAAGAGCTAATCAGCTATAAACTTAATACGGGTATGGAAGCCGCCGATCGCTTTCTGGACGATTTGCTGGTAGCTGTTGATCAACAGCCTGACCCGCTTGCCAAAGAGGCCGCTTTAGTACTTAAAGCCTGGGACCGCACAACTAATGCCGATAGCAAAGGAGCCATTCTGTTTGCCGCCTGGTTCGATCAGTTTAATCCTGGCATGGCTGCGGTCGGGTGGGATCCACAACATCCCGTCAGTACGCCCGACGGGTTGAAAAATCCTAAGCAAGCGGTTGAAATACTTAGTAAAGCTGCTGCTCAGGTTCGGCAGCAGTACGGTCGGCTGGACGTAGCGTGGGGTGAAGTCAATCGATTTGGGGAGGCTGGTCATGACTTTGCGGCCAACGGCGGATCGGAGCAGTACGGCATCTACCGTACGATTTATTTTGTTCCCGATCGGCAGCAACCGGGCAAAAATCGGGCCGTAGCTGGCGATACGTATGTAGCCGTAACCGAATTTGGCGACCCGGTTCGGGCGCAGGTATCCTTAAGTTACGGCAATGCGAGTCAGCCGGGACATAAGCACCGGGGCGACAACTGGCAACGCATGTCGGAGAAAAAACTCCGGCCTGCTCTGTTAACCCGGCAGGACATACTTAATCATCTCGAGAAACGGGAAGAACTGACGGCGGATGTCAATCCGTAAACTCGCCTGATCGAAGAACCGTGTTGTTGACTATAAATACGTAGTACCTCCTGCAAACATTCTTTCCCATTGCCTCACTTAAAAGATTTGTAAAAGATTCTCAGTGCACAGACAGAGTTGTTATTTGATCTGATCAGTGCTTATGAGACATGTATTTCGCTGTGGCCAGGGTCTGGCTGTGCTGCTTATGTTGCTAGGTTGTGGAGGGAGTAATACGTCCTCGAACGTGCAATCGCCCGGTGGCGAAAAAACGGGTAAATCAAAAACATTGGAAGTCGGTGCCGACGTATTGCAGGATAAAACGCCATTGAAAAAGCTGAATATGTATCTGGACGGCTTTCATTTTTACAACGGCGATACGAAAGCACAAATGGAGGCTCACCATTATTGCTCACGCATCAACGAAGACCTGACGCAGTGCATTATTTATGATGGCAACGGTGAAGACGCAAAAATCATGGGTATCGAATATATCGTGTCTGAAAAGTTGTTTAAAACGCTGCCCGCCGAAGAAAAGAAGCTCTGGCACAGTCATGTGTATGAGGTAAAATCGGGTGAGTTAATTGCACCGGGCATTCCGGACCTGGCTGAACATGAGCTGATGGAAAAATTAGTGTCTACCTACGGGAAAACGTTTCATACCTGGCATACCGATCAGGACCTGACGCTACCCCTGGGGCACCCGCTGATTATGATGGGATTCACTAAAGATGGTATGATCAACCCGGCTTTGGTAGCTGACCGCGATAAGCGGTTTAAGGTCTCGACCGAAGAAAATAAGAAGAACCGGGCCGACATTCCAGCGCCTGCCATTCAACCCGGCGCCAATGCCTGGCAACAGGGCGAAATCCGCCAGTTAAAACTGGATAATACCGCGGGGAGCGGACACAATCACGCATCGCCGAATCGCTAGTAAACGCTACGTATCCAGCCCCGGTTACGGATATGCTGACTGCTTTTACTACTGATTCTGCGAAATCCACGTAACGCAGTTGGCCGCCGAGATGCGCTTGATAAACCCGTAAGAAATAGAGTGCTTAAGATCGCCCTGGCAGTTGGACGCTACGTTCACGATCAGCCGTTTGTAATTATTGACTAAACTATCCGGTACGGTGAACGTATTGTTGGCAATCATTCTCAGTTTCAGGTCGTTAGGTGTCCAGCCCAGAATCTTGGACGAATCTTTCAGTGCATAAATCTCCCACTCAAAACTCAGCGGGGACTTACCATAATCAGAAGCGGTTAATTGCAAGCCATTTCCGGCGTAGCACGCTGAATTTGCGGTCACTTGATGCGGGTACGTACAGGGGTCTGCATCCTCTTGATTGCAGGACGTAATGGTGGTAATGAGTGCAACTGTGAAGCTGCCCAGCAGGTAAGAGATCTTCATAACGTCAATGGCTTAGTTACTAGAATAACCAAATTTATTCATAAAAATTGTTTTTAAATGAATAATGTATGTGTATTTCGCCCAGGCGAATCCGGTTGAAGCTTTAGCCAGAAATGGCTCTTCTGCGCCGTCGGAAGAATGGCCAACCTCTTTCTGGACCTTCTTCTATGCGGTTCAAACGCTTCCTTGCAATGGTTGCCTTTCGCTGTTTCAAGAAAATTCGATACGACTATACATCCTGGTGAACTAAGTAATCCGTCAGCACTTTCCATTGGATCGGTTGATGAAAGAGCCAGCCTGCTTCGGCAATCAACGTATTGATAATGGTTCGGTCGCCGGATTCCGGTTCCTGATTGTTAATCGCTTCATTCTGACCAATTTCGCTGGCCGTGATGGTCCGTTCTTCCAGCACAACGCGGAACGTACTGCGCGCTTTTTGCTGGAAAAAATGCTCAATTTTATCGTCTTCCTTTTGTTGTGGATTGTTGCTGGGTCTGACGGTAAATTCAGCCATCTGTTCTTCGTTCGCTAGGTGGACAACTTCCACCCAATTTTCCGGCATAGGACCAGGAAGATCAATTTTTATAAAATCGCCGACCTGCAGATGGTGTCGGGTAGCCCGGTTGCCAGCCTGATCGTGTAGCATAAAATCGGCCGTAAAGCTGGATAAATCCGACCACCGATCAACATGAAACAATTTTTCTTTTGAACGGGTAAAGGCTTCCTGAGCGGCCTGCTCGTCAGGAAATGTATGCTGACTGGAATAGATTTTATTTTTGGCTTCTTCTCCTTTCAACACATTAACCTCATGTTGAATTGCGTCAAGAATCTTCCTGCCTTTCATGCCTTTCAGAAGTTTGAATAAATGAAGCACTGTTACTATAAACGCTCCTGTTCAACTGAAGGCAGTAAGGGAAGTTTAATTTGAACGTATCAAGTGAGCAAAGGGCCGTAGCGGATGCATCCTTGCTTTGACGTACCCGTTATAAAGTCGACAAATGGCGTAAATGCCTGAGCTTTGTGCTGACTCTGCACCACAATCGAATTCAGATAAAATGTTACGTTAAAGTTCCTGGAACAGCTTCGTCAGCGAACGTAATGAGTTGATATTGTACCATTCTTCGCCCCCCAGATTTAACCATTGCCCATCTTGGCGGGGACGTTTGATCTGCGCATCTTCGGTATCAAAGTCATGTTCGTAGACCTTGCTCATAATTTGCTGCAAGGTTGTCCAGGGGAGTGTTTGTGTGTGCTCACGCCGGTTTTGCACACTTTGAATTTTTACCACGCGTTCGGCAAAGGAACCTGTCAATCGTATCTCCTGATCACCTTGCTGGCGGTTGAGATTCAGGTAGGTTAGCTCAAAAGGACGCTCCCGGCCAATTGACTCATAGGCGGCCTGAATCAGCTCCTGCACCAGATACTGCCAATCGTCAGCGTTAGTGGGTTTACCATACGTAGTAGTGCCTTTTGCGTCAAGAGTCATTCCCCAAAAGTCATCATCTTCCCCTAAATTATCTTCCTCTACGGGTTGCAGCCGGGTTTTTGCAACCAGATTCGTTACGCTTTCCAGCCAGGCTTTGGGGAGCCGTCCACTCCAGCTGAAATCGTCGTCGCGTGTGTAGCCTTCGGCAATCAACTCATCGTCGTCGATGTCGTCGCGATCTGGATAGGTTATAGCGAGATCAATCTCTACACCATTGTTTGAAACTGGAGTAAGGGAGAGGGTATAAAAATACGAATACGGCGCGGGCAGCGACCGGGCCGTTTGGTAGCGAATCTGAAGACGATTGAAAGACATGGTACGTAATGGCATTAATACACGCAAAGTTAGCGGATTCGGGCTATTGTCGCCTTCTGGTCAATTTTGCCGGTTGCCGTCTCGGAAAAGGAATCAACCGCAATCCACTCTTTAGGAACAGAATAGGGCCCCAACGCTTCGCGAATGTTTTCCTGAACCGCTTTCCACTCGTCACTACGTATCATTTGCTGATCGATTCGTTCGACCACTACCACCACGCGCTGCCCCAGCCGATCATCGGGTATACCTGCGACGAACAGACGGGGTACAGTAATAGCAGATTCCTGCCGCGACCTGACCAGCGTGTTCTGAATGATTTGTTCCACCTGCTCGGGCTGAATTTTAACGCCCCCACTGTTAATAATTCGGTCGGCTCGGCCTAGCAAACGAAAGCGGGTTCCGTCGAAAAGATGCACTACGTCGTTCGTCTGAATCCGTTCGAAATTCGTAGCAGCCGACGTAATGTGCAGGCAGCCACGCTCGTCAGTACCAAGTATAACGCCGGTAAGTGCTGTAAATACATCGCTTTTCTGCGGGCCATTCAGTCGGCGGAGGGCAATGTGAGAAACGGTTTCGGTCATCCCATACGTAGCGTAAACTGGCGCGGAAATAACTTGCAAAGCTTGTTCCAGCGCCTGGCTCGTGGCGGCTCCACCAACCAGAATCGCTTTCATTCCGTTCAGGATCGGAAGTTTATCGGGTGTCGTTTCCAGAATGGTCTGCAATTGTAAAGGAACCACGGCTGTGAACGCAAACCGGGTTTGAACCGGATCGAAATCAGCCATTGGATTACTGCCTGGCTCAATAATGGTCATCGGTAAACCAAGTTCCAGTCCGCGCACCAGCATCATGACACCGGCTACGTATTGCGTATTCAAACAAACGAGCGCTGCATCGCCTGCCTGTAAACCAAGCGTCTGTCCAGTCAGGTGAGCACTGGCCTGCATTTGCGCCCGCGCCAGCTGAATCGGCTTAGGGGTGCCGGTCGATCCCGACGTATGCAGGGTAAAATTGGTTTGCCCGCTAATCCAGGCCCGGCAAAAGGCCAGCGTATCCGCTTCATATGGCGTATGGGGAGCGGGCCAGTGAGTAGGTATGTATGGATCGAGAAACACGTAATACGTTTGTTGAATGATGGAAAGTTACCCGTTTTTCGGCTCGTGCTGGCTCTAACTGCTAAAGTTTATCTTGGCTGAGGTCGCTTATCAGGACTATTAAAGAATGGGTAGATTTTAACTCGGAGCCACTTACCCGAATAAACACAGCGCACAAAAAAGGTTCTTTTATGATTCATATACGTCGGAATGCGCAACTGATTGTCTTTGGGTTAGTTGTCGTATTCGCCGGATTTACCTCAGCAGATCCTAATGTTTTCTCGCCGGATTATATTAAAGCGACCCTGAAAAAGGCGGTGGACTGGCAGTTGAAACATCCCAAACATAAGCTTACTGACTGGACCAACGGCGCTTTTTATTCGGGCGTGTTTGCGGCTTATGAGACAACACGTTCTCCGGAAATACTGGACTCGCTGATGGCCATGGGCGAACGTAACAAATGGCAGCCCGGCGCTCGCTACGATCATGCCGATGACATTGCCATCTGCCAGACGTATATTAATCTGTACCGCCTGAAAAAAGACCGTCGGATGATTCAGGCGACCATCGATACCGTCCAGAAAATGAGCCGTGTACCCGGTAAAGAAGTGGCGAATCACGGCCTTACGTGGTGGTGGTGCGACGCATTGTTTATGGGGCCTCCGGTGCTGTCTCAATTGGGAAAAACGCTCAACGATCCATCTTACTACGTGTTGAATGATTCGCTCTATAAACAAACCTACAAGCTGCTGTATAATCAGGATGAGCATTTGTTTGCCCGCGACGCTACGTATCTGATCAATGCTGCCGGTGAGGGTAAAAAAGAGTCGAACGGAAAAAAAATATTCTGGTCGCGCGGGAATGGCTGGGTGATGGGCGGACTCGTGCAGCTGCTGAACGAATTACCGAAAAATCACCCTACCCGGAACTGGTACGTTACGATTTTTAAGCAAATGAGCGAGCGCCTGATTTCGCTGCAGCAGGCCGATGGTTTATGGCGCTCCAGTCTGCTCGATCCTGATGCTTATCCGGGTGGCGAGGCCAGCGGCTCGGGATTTGACTGCTACGCACTGGCCTGGGGCATTAATCAGGGAATTCTGGATAAAAAAACGTACTTGCCGGCAGTGCAGAAAGCCTGGGTTGCCCTCAATACATTGGTATCACCCGAAGGACGTGTTGGCTGGGTTCAGCCCATTGGTGCCGACCCTCGCCGTAACTTCAGCGCCGACAGCTGGGAGGTTTACGGAACGGGGGCCTTTCTGCTCGCAGGCTCGGAAGTCATAAAACTTAAACTAAAATAGAGCGCTCACAATCTTAATTTACCTTACATATCATGCACAAAAAAAACATTTTACTCGCCCTTGCTCTAATCGGTAGCCTGCTGACCACAAACGTATTGGCTCAGGATAAGGCTGTTGCTCAGGCTGTTGAGAACTTACGTAAACAAATGATTGACCCCACGCAGGATGGGTTGTCTGCTCTTGCAAGCGATCAACTCAGTTACGGCCATTCGAATGGATTGATTGAAGACAAAAAAGCGTTTATGGCCGCGCTGATTAGCGGTGAGTCGGATTTTAAAACCATTGACCTGACCGATCAGACAATAACGGTTGTCGATAACACGGCGATGGTACGTCATAAATTATCGGCCGAAACCAATAACAGCGGTAAGCCGGGCCAGGCGAAACTGTCGGTGCTGATGATTTGGGTTAAACAAAAAAACGACTGGAAACTGCTGGCGCGTCAGGCCGTTAAAATTTAATCACTACGAATGAATACGTATGGTTCCTGCAGCCATATCAACAACCGTGAGGTACTGGACCAGCGGTTTGGCGGCAGGACCCATCACTACGTTGCCCGCTGTGTCGAAACGCGACAGGTGCAGTGGGCAAAAAAACTGATTTTCAGCTGATTTATACGTCAGCTGGGTTCCCTCGTGCGTGCAGTTGGCCGACACGGCGATAAACTTCCCCTCTTTCGATTGCGCCACAATAATGTCGTTCGCAATGACGTACCCGCCTTTTACCCGTAAGTTTTCATTGGCCTGATCGGCCAGCCGAAGCGTAAAATCAACTTTCTGATCAACCGGCGTAGGACCCGAGTTCTCCTGCCGGGAGCAGCCCATTGAACAGTTTGACAGTAGAATTACGCCAACGCTCGTGCCAACGAGCCGAAAAAAGTCGTGTCGGGAGATTGTTGCCGTTTCCATTCCCTAAGGTGTTAAGTAGGTTCGGTGCGGTTTTCACGTATTTTTGTGCCGCTGTGCCGGTTTTCGGTATAAAGATCGTTTATTTTTTGTCATTCAACGACAGCGAACAAAGATGTTCGCCGGGCGGTTACCCAATTAACAATTATGGAAGAAGCGAAAGTTTTTATCAATCCGATTTCGCCGGATAAAGTCGCCGAAGCTCCCGGTTTGCTGGAGTATGCCCATACGGCAGGTGGGGCGGTGATTCGTCCGGAAGACAAGGGCAAAATTACGGGTCGGGCCGTAGCGGCCATGCGCGAGCAGACCGACATGCAGCTCAGTCAGCTTTATAAGCAGATGCAACTGTTAGCCGAGCAGGCAACGGCGATCCGGCACCGTGTCGAAATATCCGAGCGAATCTACGCGGCTCACATGAGTTTCGAACCCGTTGTAGGCCATACATATTATTTCTACCAACGCAAAAACGGGACAGACCTGCTTTCTATGGTCGGCCCAACCGAATGGGGGCGCAAATTTCCGTTTGAGCGCTGTCTGGCTACGGTCCGCATGATGGCCGACCACACCTGGGATGTACAGTATCACGAAATCTCTTTCGAAGAGTGAAAAAATGAACGGGTGAAAAAGCGAATAGAAAGAGCCGCTTTTTCACCCGTTCATTTTTCGCTCTTTCACTCTTTACTTATGCAAAGCAAATACCCCTGGGAAACCATTAAAGAATACCAGGAAATTCTGTTCAGTTACTACGAAGGCATAGCCAAAATCAGCATCAATCGGCCGCACAAACGGAACGCCTTTACGCCCCTGACCGTCAGGGAAATGTCGGAAGCGATGGAAATTGCCCGTCAGGATGAGCGCGTTGGGGTGATTATTTTGACCGGCGAAGGGGGAGAAGCCTTCTGCTCCGGTGGCGATCAGTCGGTGCGGGGGCATGGCGGTTACGTGGGTGAAGATAAAGTACCGCGTCTGAACGTACTGGATCTGCAAATGCAGATTCGCCGGATTCCAAAGCCCGTAATTGCGATGGTGGCCGGTTACGCCATCGGTGGCGGACACGTGCTGCACGTCGTTTGTGATTTGAGTATTGCCGCTGATAACGCTCGTTTCGGACAAACTGGCCCCAAAGTGGGTTCGTTCGATGGCGGATTTGGCGCATCCTATCTGGCACGTATTGTTGGTCAGAAAAAAGCCCGCGAAATCTGGTATCTCTGCGATCAGTACGACGCCCAGGAAGCGTTGGATATGGGCCTGGTCAATAAAGTTGTGCCACTGGATCAGCTCGAAGAGGTAACCATTGCATGGTGCCGGAAGATGCTGGAGAAAAGCCCGATTGCGTTACGTATGCTTAAAGCGTCTTTCAACGCAGAGCTGGATGGACAGGCAGGTATTCAACAACTCGCGGGCGACGCTACGTTGCTGTATTACCTTTCTGAAGAAGCCAAAGAAGGTAAAGACGCCTTTTTGGAAAAGCGTAAGCCTGACTTCAGCAAGTTCCCTAAATTTCCGTAACGTAGTGGCCCTGTAGCTAACTGACGAATAGTTTTTGAGAAATACAGAAGGAACCCTACGTAGGGTTCCTTCTGTATATTAGCCTGTTGAGCTAGTCAATACCTGTTGTTTTATTACCTTTGTGAAAATTACTTTCCTATGAACTGCAAGAGTTGTCTCTCTCCCCCCATCCTTTAAATTTTCAATGACGTATTGAATGCGTAGTTCCCAAATTCAGCTGGGCCGGGTCTGCTATGCTTCAATATTTACTCCATTGTTCATTTAAAATCCCCTAAAGGACTTAGACAATTCTTATGAAAAAATCATATCTGCTATTACACGTAGCTGTAATACTTGCTGGCTTCACGGGCGTATTCGGTAAGCTAATTTCTCTCAACGAGGGGCTTCTGGTCTGGTATCGAGTATTCTTCTCTTCTATCTGGCTATTTTTTATTCTAAAGCTGTTCAACGTAAGCACTGACATCGGACGTAGTGAAAAGGTTGATGTGGCTAAAGTTGGTCTGTTTATAACCATTCACTGGGTGTTTTTTTATGCCAGCATCAAGTATTCCAACATATCCATTGGGGTCGTCTGTTATTGTCTTACCAGCTTTTTTACCGCAGTTTTTGGTGGTTTCATTAAGAAGCGGTTTGTGGTTTCGGAGCTGTTACTGAGCCTGCTTACGCTGGTTGGTATTGGCTTAATCTTTCATTTCGACGCTACGTACCAAACAGGCATTATTCTTGGGGTGATTTCTTCGGCTTTTGCGGCTCTGTATACGCTCTATAATGAGCGGTTAGTGCAGCGGTATGATAGCCGGCTTATCAACTACTACCAAATGATCGGTGGAACGATTGGTCTCGGAATTTTACTGCCCGCCTATCTCTACCTGTTTCCTGCAGCCAGCCTTATTCCTGGATTAAAAGATACCGTTTATCTACTGCTTTTATCCTTGTTTTGTACGGTTGGCCTGTACATTCTATTTGCTGAGTCATTAAAGAAAATTCCAGCTTTTACAGTCAATTTAAGTTTTAACCTTGAACCAATCTATGCTATTATAATGGCCTTTGTCTTCTTTGGTGAAAGCAAGACGGTCAACGTATCATTTTATGTTGGTCTGTTTTTCGTGATGGCGTCGGTTGGGTTGCAGAGTCTGCTTTCCGTTCGGAAGAAAGCCTAAAAACAAAGCAGGGATCAACGCAATTGTGTTTGATCCCTGCTTTATTTCCTCGTCAACTATTACCTGAAAAATTGATTTAATCAATTAACCGAAACAGGCGGTTCCACCGAATTTTGTGCCAGATATCAGCCGGAACGGGATCAATGGACATCCAGACAAACACTGCTTTGCCAACAATATGATCCTCCGGTACAAATCCCCAATAGCGCGAATCTTCCGAGTTATGGCGATTATCGCCCATCATGAAATAATAATTCTGTTTAAAGGTGTAGGACGTAATGGATTTACCATCGATCTGAATGCCGCTTGGCGTTACGTTAACGGTCTGGTTGTCTTCATAACGCTGAATGACAGGTCCGTACAACGCAATCGTTTGCTGGTTGATCGGAATCGTCATGCCTTCTTTAGGGACAGTAAGCGGACCGAAATTGTCCTGATTCCAGGGGAACACCGCGCCACCATAAATACCCGGTGCACCCTGACCCGCTGGCTCAGTGATGGGTTCAATGCCTTTCACCCAGTCAAACGCTTTGAATTTGGTGATAACATCCTGCGTCGTGTAAACCCGGTAACCTACCAACGCTGACGTTTTGGTTGACGCGTCATATTGTTCAAGCGGTTGCCAGTTGATAAATGGCCCCTCAGCCGATTTGAAATCATTGACAATATCGAATTTTCGGAAGAAACGCTCGTCCAGTACTTCGGTTGTCTTTACGAAATAGGTCGTTTGAGCGCGCGCGGGCGTTGGAAATGCTTTGCCGTTAATGAAAACCTGTTCCTGACGAATCTCCAGTACGTCGCCGGGAATACCGATGCATCGCTTGATAAAGTTGGTTTTCAAATCGGTTGGGTAAGCTGGTTCGTTGGCTTTGGGCGGAGGGTAGTTGAACACCACTACGTCCCCATTCTTCACGGTCGAAAAACCCGGCAGCCGATAAATGGGCAGTTGAATAGCGGTGCTATAAGAGGGAATTTCGGTACCCCAGATTTTCTGATGGGTAAGCGGCACTTGCAGCGGTGTTTTAGGGGTACGAACACCGTAGTGCAGTTTACTCACAAACAGATAATCGCCCACCATCAAGTCATTTTCCATCGACGGAGTTGGAATGGCAAAAGCTTCAAACGTCAGAAACCGAATCAACGTAGCGGCTATGACGGCAAACAATAAGGAATCGAGCCACTCCCGAATGGGCGATTTTTTAGGTTTCGGCTGATTGTCAGGCGGTAGTTTTTTCGTACGGAACATAAGTTAATGGAGGATTGATAAAGATGAATCCAGAGCGGACGGGAAACTAAACGTTACTACCAGGAAACGAAATCAATTTTACACCGGTGGTGCTATAACTAGCTGAACGTAATACACTTTCGGGCAGGTGAGCTTACCGGGAGCCGTATCGTTTGCTCAGGTAATCATCCCAGGTTTTCGAACCGACGGCCTTTTCCGTGCATGTATGATCGCCCCGCGCAAAGCTATTCATCAGATTGCTAATCGTCGGGATGGGAATGATTGGTTTTGATACGTTCCGATAGTTCATCCAGCGTTGAGCCAGCGTTCCCAGATCCAGTACTTCCGGTCCACCCAGGTTAAGAATGTTGTGCTGCGGTCCAGCTTTCGCCAGTCGGAATAATTCCTGAGCAACAGGCTCAACGTCGATTGGCTGATCGAGCAGTTGTTTGGGGACAAACCCAATCGGTAAACTCAGAAGTTTGCTCAGGGCAAAATCAACCAGATCGTGGAATTGTGTTGCCCGCAGAATGGTGTACGGAAGCCCACTTTCCTGAATCAGAATTTCGGCCTCGCGTTTGGCTCGATAATAGCTGTATTGAATTTTATCGACCCCGACGATCGACATATAAATTACGTGCCTGACATCCGACTGCTTCAGGGCGTTCAGGAGATTTCGGGTAATAACGGTTTCGAAAAATTCGTGACCAATTTTGCCCGGAGCACTGGCCAGATGAATGACCGTGTCGACTCCGGCAAGTGCTTTCGGTAAACCTTCGCCCGAAACCAGATCAACGCGGGTCCAGGGAATTTCGGTCGACTGATTGACTGCACTGTATGAATCTTTTTTTAACTGCGTACGACTGCCGGTCAGAAAATCAATACGTTCCGTCTGCAACGTAGCAACGACGGCCGAGCCCAACACGCCCGAACCGCCAATGATTAAGATTTTATTCATGATTTGTTCGTGCTACGTTAAAAAAGAACCTGTGAACGCGCCTGAATGGGCCGATAAAACAAAAGCAACGTAATGAGTAACACGCTCAGAGACAGGGTTACTACGTTGCCAACCTGATCAATCAGTGGCAACATGTGCAGATGATTCAGGTGATAGAGTAGGTGAGGCACGTGGAAGGTGAGCAGGCAGATCGCCGTTGCCCGTACCGTAATCAGACGAGGAGCGGCCAGGGTTAACAAACACAACGTAGCAAGCGCTAAAAAGAAAGCGCCTACGTCCCGAATCAGATGTTCATTAAAAGGGCCATCTACTGAAACCCAGGTGCGACCAAAGCCCGGGAAAGAATCATAGAAGTTGCGGGGCATGAATAAAGCCCAGGCGCCGGGCAGCGTATTGGCTACCAGTAAATAGAGCAGAATAGCCTGGACCCAGCGTGGTTGTGCGGTTTGCATAGACATGAAAAATTGAGAAAACTGAAAATTTCATGCAAGACAAACCTGCGCTGGCGTTTGTGACAGACCTGCGAAAAAATTTATGCATTTCGCCTGTTTGTGCTGAACGATTTACTGAAGCTGAGCCAGTTTATCCGGATTTCGAATGGTGTAGATGCCACTGATGCC
The DNA here is from genome assembly GCF_048594605.1 of Spirosoma sp. Classification (GTDB taxonomy): domain Bacteria; phylum Bacteroidota; class Bacteroidia; order Cytophagales; family Spirosomataceae; genus Spirosoma. Next base: position 2,735 of record NZ_JBMDWV010000395.1, on the reverse strand, counting down.
CGTATCGTCCATTTCCAAAACCATCACTGTACTCAGTTGCCGGGTATCTTTTTGGGTAAATAATAACGCTGGCTCGCCATTAATTATAGCTGAACGCATGCTGAACTGATCCCCGAATTTTGCGTCCAGCGCCCGCAGGAATTGCTCGATAACTGCCCGGCCAAACAGGGTTTTGACGGCAGACGGCACTTTTCCACCGCTATCGGTGTAGAGTGCTACGTCTGTTTTCAATAAGTGAATGAGACTTTCGAGGTTTCCGGTTTCGCTGCTCTTTGCAAAAGCGTCCAGGAGTTCCTGCTGCTGTTTCGGATCCAGTTGAAATCGCCGGGTTGAGCCTGAAATTTTTTCTTTAGCCCGATGATAAAGCTGCCGACTGTTGGTTTCCGTTGTTTCGAAAAGTTCGGCTAGCTCGGGGTACGTAACGTCGAAACTTTCTTTAAGTAAAAAGACGGCCCGCTCCATTGGCGAAAGTTTTTCCAGCAGCAGCATAAAGCCATACGAAATATCGACCTTAGCATCGACAGCATGTTGACTGGCCAGAACGGGTTCGGGTAGCCAGACGCCTTTGTACGCTTCTCGCTGACGTTTTGCCTGAGCCAGGTAATTCAGCGACGAGTTCATAACGCTCTTCGCCAGATACGCTTTTACATCCTGAACCCCTTCCGACGAGCGATTCATCCAGTTCAGCAATACATCCTGCACAATATCTTCACTAACCATTATCTCGCCCGTCATGCGGTAAGCGATGGACAGTAACGTAGGTCGATACGTAGTGGTAACTTCGGATGCAGTCATAACAGGAAGGATTTTGCGGCCGTACGAATAACGCATAATTTCGCGGGAAACCGACTACTCATCATGAATCGATACGTTCTGCTTCTTCTTACGCTTCTGCCGGTAATCGACCCCTGTGCTCAACCAACAGAAAATAAGTCAACTATACAGATTACGGGCAGCCTTCGGGACCAGCTTGAACAGATTGCGCAAACGGCACAGGGTCGGGTAGGGGTGGCCGCCACGCTACTCGAAACCGGCGAATCGGTTGATCTACGTGGTGAAGAGCAATTTCCGATGCAGAGCGTCTATAAATTTCCGATAGGAATGGCCGCCTTGCATCTGATCGATCAGGGGAAGTTGTCCCTGTCACAAAAAGTTCACGTTGCTCCGGCTGAGTACGTATCAGAACGGCAGCACAGCCCGCTTCGCGATAAGCATCCAAAAGGGGCTGACGTAACGGTAGAGGAGTTATTACGTTACGCCGTTTCGGAAAGCGACGGGTCGGCCAGCGACGTATTGATGCGGCTGGTTGGCGGATCGAACGTGATTATGGATTACCTGAAAACGTTTGGTGTGATGGGGGTTGTAGTTGCCAATACGGAGAAAGAAATCGGCGGAGACAATGCCGTACAATACCGCAACTGGGCTAAACCGAACGAAATCATCGAGTTATTGAAAGCTCTGCAAAACGGCCTGGGCTTGTCGGCCTCCAGCCGGGCGCTGCTGTTACGTCTGATGACCGATACGCAAACAGGGCTGAAGCGATTGAAGGGGTTATTGCCTGCCGAAACGATAGTTGCTCATAAAACCGGCACGTCCTGGACAATTGATGGCGTAACAGCCGCCACAAATGACGTAGGACTCATTACGTTACCGAATGGTAAGCACGTGGCTATTGCTGTGTTTGTTTCCGATGCCAAAACGGATCAGGCAACCCGTGAGGGCGTCATTGCCAAAGTCGCAAAAGCCGTGTGGGATGCCTGGAAATAAAACGTTCTTTCTGCTTGATAAAATGACACTTTGAAAAACTTATTTCAAAGTAACTTCGGGAAGGATAATCCAATTAGTATTGATAAAGTATTAACAGAATCTGCTCGTCGAGCGCAGGATTTGATAATTGATAATTTAGGCTCTTAATCCCCAAATTCTGAGCCATCCATGATTAACGAGCGCGGGTGCGCCCCCGATACTAAAGAACTCGCTCGTTAGCTAAACGAATGATAAAGGTAAGGCCACGTAAGTGAGCCACAGCCAACACACCATAAGCTGACGTTTGGGCCGAAGCGTTAGGCGAGAGGATTTAGAAATCCAGATAGAATTATCCTGAAGGAATAGCTAACGATTCAAGGCCTACTAGTAGCGTTTACTTGCCTAAAATGAGCCACTCAGGTGAATATTGTTTACAACACCCATGCTAAAGCAGAGATTTACAGCGATTTAATTACGCATACATGAGCGAAGATAGTTAGATACGGCCCACTCCAGGTCTGGCCACGGCGACCACTTCCTTTGGAACGCTCGACCAAATATCTTTACCTGACTGCCTAGTCGTACTACGCTAAGTTGTTGGCTATCAGTGTGTTTGGTGGCTACTTATCTGGTGTAAAATAACCTTTTGATATGACTTACAACACTATCTATGATTTATCTGCCCAGCCTGCTCTTAACTGGCGTACGCTGGTTTTACCGCTTGTGCTGGCTGTAACGGCCTCAGCAGTCGCCAGTTTTGTTCGTCAAGGTACTGGGCGATACGGTCTTTTTGGGTTTGCGCTGATTGCTGTTTTCGTGTCGGTTGTTATACCCTGTTGGGATCGATACCAACTCCTGCGGCAAGAGCCAAAGGTTGTCGAGGGACTAATTAAAAGCCATTGGGAAAAAGAATGGATTAAGCGTGCAAATGGTAAGAAGCAACGGTATAGCTACGAAAGCTTCCAGGTCGACGCCATTCCGTTTGGGTA
>NZ_JBMDWV010000394.1:0-44769 GCF_048594605.1 Spirosoma sp. | reverse complement strand
CCGGTTGGCGATAGACGAGCCAACCTGAACTGGCAGCAAAACACGACGCTTGGTGCCCGTGCCCGGATTCTGTATCAGTTTTAGATAAGTAGAAAGTCGTCAGGCAGTAGATACGAACAATATCTACTGTCTGACGACTTTATATTTTCGGCTTACTTACTGGCTGCTACCCGCCAGATACGTCCGGCGGCATCGTCGGCCACCAGCATCGACCCGTCCGGTAAAACGGTTACCCCAACCGGGCGGCCATAAACGTCTTTGTTGTTACCAGCGATAAACCCTGTCAGGAAATCTTCAGGCTTACCGGGCTTTCCGTCCTGAAAAGGCACAAACAAAACTTTGTATCCCGCTTTTTGCTCGCGATTCCCAGAGCCGTGCTTGCCAACAAAATCGCCATTGTGGTATTTTTCCGGAAACGCTGTTTTATCGTAGAAAGCTAGTCCAAGCGAAGCCGTATGCGAGCCTAAAGGTACGTCGGGCACCACCGTCTTTTTGACCAGATCAGGTCGCTCTCCTTTACGTCGTGGGTCTTCGTTTGGACCAAAATATGCATAAGGCCAGCCATAAAAAGCACCAGCTTTCACGCTTGTCATATAGTCTGGAACAAGTTCATCTCCCAGTTCATCGCGTTCATTAACCGCCGTGTACAGCACTTTTGTGGTAGGTTGCCAGTCCATGCCTACGGGATTACGTAGTCCGCTGGCATAGATACGCTCGCCTGTTCCGTCCGGATTAATTTCCAGAATACCCGCTCTACGTTTCTCATTTTCGATACCATGCTCAGCAACATTACTACCCGATCCGACCGAAACGTAAATTTTCTTTCCGTCGGGACTTGCCAGCAAATTGCGCGTCCAGTGATTGTTGTAGCCTCCGGCGGGTAATTCCAGAATTTTCTTTCCAGGCGAGGTTATTTTCGTCTGGCCAGGCTTGTAATCATACATCATTATGCCGTCTGTATTAGCCACGTAGAAATGATCACCCAACACCAGCATCCCGAAAGGTTGGTTAAGCCCAGCCAGAAACGTTTCTTTCAAATCGGGTTTCCCATCCTTGTTGGTATCGCGTAACAGCGTCACCCGGTTCGCACTTGCTCCGGTACGTTCCGATTTATTTCGCCCTGTTACGGCATTGATGACCTTATCTTTAGGCTTATTACGTTCCGTATTGGATTCGGCAACCAGAATATCGCCACTAGGCGCTACGTATATCCAACGCGGACTTGCCATATCGCGGGCAAATTCGGTAACTGCAAAGCCAGCCGGTGCCTGAGGTGTTTTACCGGCAGGCCAGTTGAGCACGTTACTGAAATTCTTCGTCGATTTTGTCGCGTAGGGCGCGGGCAGATCAATTATTGTATCGGCCGTCGCTACTGTCTCTTCGCTCTGATTTGATTCTTTCTTCTGGCTGCAGGCCAGTAACGCTACCGACAACGTAACACTTGCCAGTAAAGAAGTGGTGGTTTTCATTGTTGAGTATGTTAGGTTTTCTCGTTTAGTACGCAGCAATCAGGCTATAATAATCCATTTACGCCTTCGTACAACACGTAACTACTCAACTCACTGTGCAATTATTTGGTTATGGTTTATCTTTCTTGGCCGATAGTTCTGTTCCCTGAATCGCCATTGTAAAACCCGTTACGGCTTTCGTCGCAGCATCCCGCACAAACGTAATAACGGAGCCATACGAACTGGTAGACTTGTAGGTATCCGCTTTATCCTGCCTGACCAGTTTATTTTTTCCTAAATCATCAGCCGAGCCGTATAATTCCCCTTTTTCAGTTGTAACGGTATATTTCTTGACGGGGCTATCACTATCAAAAGAATAGGAGCCCACATAGGCTTTCAACGCTGTCGAGTCAGTCGATGGTGCGGCCGTTTGCGCATTCGAGATGGTAGCCAGCATGAGCAGACTCATACCTAATAGTGATGTCAGGAACTGTTTCATGGATAAAAAAGAATTAGATAGATAGTCAGACACTTACAAGGTACGAGAAAATCTGGCATACGGAATAGGCCCTTTATAAAATATCTCACTGACAGCTTCCATCCCAAAACGTCGGTAGAAAGCAGCGGCATCCAATCGGGCATCGCACCAGAGCGACGTAGCCCCCAGGCGCCGGGCTTCGGCTATTACGTGATTCAGCAATTTTGTACCAATTCCCTGCCGCTGCAAATCAGGTCGAGCCGCAAACTTCCGGAATCGAGCCTCGACCGGACTGGCTTCTTTATCGTCAATAAATAAAGAGATCACGGCGACCAATTCTTCATCCCTAAAAGCGCCAAAATGGAATCCTTCATCATCGTTTTCAATCTTCACGTACTCGAAGGGTTTGTCGGGCCAAAGTACGCTGTGACGTAGCGGATACGTTTGCTCAGGCTTAATAGAACGTATTGAAACCATAACGATGGCAATTAAAACGGCAATTTTCCTAAATCTACGTTGCCACCTGTAACGATAATACCGATTTTTTGTCCGGCAAATTGATCTTTATTTTTCAGAATGGCCGCCAGTGGAACGGCTGAAGATGGCTCGATAATAAGTTTCATTCGCTCCCAGACCAGGCGCATAGCGGCCGTAATTTCCTCATCCGATACCGTCAGAATATCCGCTACGTGCTCACGAATAATCGCCAGTGTACGTTCACTCAGCGTAGTCATCAAACCGTCGGCAATGGTTTTGATGTACGGCGCTTTCTCAACGCAGCCACTGCGAAATGACAATATCGCATCGGCTGCCCCCTCCGGTTCAGCAGCAATAACGCGCGTTTCGGGCGATAGATAATGCGTCGTTAAAGACGTACCACTCAGCAGACCTCCCCCACCAACGGGGGCCATAATTGTATCGAATGGGCGGGGCGTTCCGGCATCTTCGATTAGTTCGATTGTGGCTGTCGCCTGTCCGGCGATAACGCGTTCATCGTCAAAGGGGTGCACCAGCACGGCACCCGTACGCGCTATTACATCCCGAACACCCTGCTCACGCGCTTCCAGCGTTGGTTCGCACTCGATTACTTCGGCGCCGTAACCCAAAACTGCCTCTTTTTTTACCTGTGGCGCTGTTCGCGGCATCACAATGTACGCTGGCAAACCTACCTGCCGGGCCGCAAACGCTACGGCCTGTGCGTGATTACCGGACGAGTGTGTCGTAATGGCTTTTCCTTCCTGATTAGCCGCGACCTGTAATATCGCATTCAGGCCACCCCGCGCTTTGAAAGCGCCAATTTTCTGGAAGTTTTCGCACTTAAAAAACAGCTCAGCGCCAGTGCGGTCATTGATGGTTTGGTTTGTCAGGACGGGCGTCCGATGAATGTAGGGCCGGATACGGTTATGGGCTTCCTGAATACTATCGAGAGAAATCATTGGCTACGTAATGGTCGAATGGTGGCAAATTACGAAGAAAAGCCCTTCTGCGTCGATCCCCGAATGACAAGATGAGTCGGCAGGACGACGGTTTTGGGGGCTATATCGACTTCGCGTTCGGCTGTAAGCTGTTCAACCAGTAGCCGAGCCGCTTGCTGCCCAATTTCATGTACTGGCTGCGCTACAGTAGTTAAGCCGGGTTCGATAAATGCAGACAGCGGATCATTGCTGAATCCGACAATCGCTACGTCGTCAGGAACCCGTAATCCACGCCCTTTAATAACCGTCAGGGCTTCTATGGCCGTGGGATCATTAATGGCGAACAGGGCGTCGGGTGGCTGCGGTAAGTTCAGCAGATGGTTTACGTAAATATTAGCCTTCTCCAGCGTCAGATCGTACGAAATGATTAAATCGGGTTCAACAGGCAGACCATGCTTCATCAACGCATCCCGATAGCCATTGAGTCGGTTTCGGCTGTTGGGCAACGTATTGGGACCTGCCAGATGAGCAATCCGCCGGCGACCGGTTTGGATCAGGTGTTCGACGGCTTCGAACGCGCCGGCATAATCATCGACAACCACTTTCGGTACGTCCATATCTTCGCATACGCGATTGAAAAAAACGACCGGAATCCCCTGCCGCTGAAACTGCCGGAAATGATCGAAGTTGCGCGTTTCCTTTGTGTGGGATACAATCAGTCCATCGACCCGGCTGGCGAGCAACGCCCGTGCATTCGTCACCTCTGTTTCGTACGACTCATTTGAGTGGCAGATCACTACATTATAACCCGCTTCGGCCAGCGCTTCCTGCACGCCAATAATCACTTTAGGAAAGAAATACGAAATAAACTCAGGCACCATAATGCCGATGGTATGCGTCTGATTGGTCAGCAGCGAAATCGCCACCTGGTTACGCTGATAGTTCAACTGCTCAGCTAATTCGAGGACTTTTCGCCGGGTATCCGCATTAACATGCGGGTGTCCTGTCAACGCCCTCGATACCGTCGCGTTCGACAAATTGAGCTGTTTGGCGATATCGATAATTGTTGTTTGGTGCGATCGCATAATTTGTATTTTTCCTATAATAATCCAGTAAGACTCAGAAAACAATTGTAAATGTTGCAGAAAATTGGAAACGTTTCCAATAAATCCGGGAAACGTTTACAATAAAATAAATAAAAAAAAACTTTGCCAAAGCGGATCGATAAGCTAGTTTAAGTCATACAATGTGATTTACCTTAATTTTCCAATGCAAACGAATCAATCTTGATACAAACGACTCTTTATCACGTACTCGAACAAGCAAAAGCCTAAAATTGAACTATTCCTTTAAATCCTTTTTATGAAAAAAATCTTACAACTGCTTATGTTCACACCGCTGCTCTTTTTGCTGGCGGGAGCAGACGTAGTGGCCCAAACGAACACTATTACTGGTCGGGTTACTGGCTCCGACGGTGTTCCGCTACCAGGGGTTAGCGTTGTCCTCAAAAACACGCAGCGCGGTACAACTACCAATGCAGAAGGGCGATACACGTTACCTAACATACCAAAGGACGGCATCCTGACGGTCTCGTATATTGGATACGTAACGCAGGAACTGCCAATCGGCAACCGAACTTCCTTTGACGTTATTCTGCAATCAGACGATCGGTCGCTAAATGAAGTCGTTGTCGTCGGTTACGGTACGCAGCGGAAGGTTGAAACGACGGGCGCTATTGCTTCCGTAAAATCGACGGAACTCGTTCAAACGCCTGTGGCTAACGTAGCACAGGGGTTACAGGCGCGCGTATCGGGTGTGCAGGTCAATCAGAATACAGGAGCGCCAGGCGGTAGAATCAGCGTACGCATTCGGGGAACCAATTCGATCAACGGTAACTCGGAGCCGCTGTACGTCGTCGATGGGATTCAGATTTCGAACGGAACCAACAACAGCAGTGAAATTAACAGCGTCAGTCCGCTGTCGACCATCAACCCGAATGATATAGAATCGGTGGAGATTCTGAAAGATGCGTCGGCTTCGGCCATTTACGGTTCACGGGCAGCCAATGGCGTGGTGCTGATTACGACCAAGCGAGGTAAAACGGGCGCTACCCGCGTTACCCTCGACAGTTATTACGGGGTGCAGAACGTGAATAAAAAACTGGATGTGCTCAATGCGGCTGAGTTTGCCCAGGTAGAAAACGAAACCTTTAAAAATAACTATTATGCCAATCCGGCGTCGCTCGGCGAAGGAACGAACTGGCAGAACATTATTTTCCGACAGGCACCGATTCAAAGCCATCAGCTGTCGATCAATGGAGGCTCCGAAAAAACACAGCTGTCGCTTTCGGGCAACTATTTCAATCAGGACGGAATTATCATCAATTCGAATTTCAAACGCTATTCGTTTCGTTTGAACGTTGATCACCGGATTAGTAATCGTGTGAAGGTCGGTACCAGTATTTTAGGCAGCTACGTTATCAATTCGGGCGTTACCACCGGCTCACAAACCATAGGCGATGCGGCTGTCGTGAACGCAACAGTTCTGGGAGCAGCCCTTGGCGCACCGCCTACTTTGCAACCTTACCGGGAAGACGGCACAATTTTTCCGTTTGGCGAGCAGGCCAATGGTCAATACCGGGAAGTAATCAATCCGCTGAACTATACGGCAATTCTGAATCAGACCGCTATCCGTCGAACACTGGCGAATGTGTATGGCGAAATTAACCTGCTGAAAGGACTAACATACCGGGCTTCGTTCAACGTGGATATGCAGGGAACGCTCCGCGATACATATTCGCCCCGTTCCATTGTCAACAAGTCGGATTTGAACGACAATTCGGGGTCTGGATCAAAAACCAACACCAACAATCTGGCGCTGCTACACGAAAGTATTCTGACCTATGGCACTACGTTCGCCAAAAATCACTCGCTGAAAGTAACGGGCGTATTTGCCACACAATCTGAGAATTACAACCAAAATCAACTCACTGCGACGGGCTTTCCGAACGATGCTACGCAGAACGAGGCTCTGCAATTGGCGCTGACCCGAAACGTTAGCAGCAACCGCACTTCACAACGACTCGATTCTTATCTCGGACGTATCAACTACGGTTTCAAGGACCGGTATTTTCTGGATCTGACGGCGCGTGTCGATGGCTCAAGTCGCTTCGGAGCCAACCATAAATACGGCGTATTTCCGGCTGTGTCAGCGGGCTGGCGGATTATCGAGGAGCCATTTGCGAAATCGCTCACCTGGCTTTCTGATCTGAAATTACGCGCCAGCTACGGGATTACGGGTAATGCGGGCGGTATCGATCCGTATCAATCCCTGGCGACGGTTTCGGCCCCAAATCCGGGGAGTGATTACAACATCAATCATACGTATGTGATCGGCATTAATCCATCGGGTATTGCCAATCCTGATCTGCGCTGGGAACGTTCGGCCCAAACCAACCTGGGACTCGACATTGGCTTCCTCAATAACCGGATCAGCTTTATTGTCGATGTGTACCAAAAAACGACCAAAGACCTACTCTACGTGAAAACGTTGCCGCTGAGTTCCGGCTACAGCACCATCACGGGCAATTTCGCGTCGCTCGAAAACAAAGGGCTTGAACTGGCCACCAACGCCAGGATTCTGGACGGCGCGCTGAAATGGAACGTGTCGGCCAACGCTACGTTCAACCGGAACAAATTGCTTGATCTGGACGGTGGCACCACGCGGGAACGCTTTGTAACCGCTTATTCCGTTCTACAGGTTGGAAGTCCGCTCGGTTTGTTTAAAACGTATGTTTTTGACGGTATCAACCAAACCGGCGAAACGATTTTGCCCGGCTATGGCGGTACGTTAGGTGGGCAGAAGGTGAAAGATCTTAACGGCGATGGCACTATTTCGGCGGCCGATCAAATCATCACCGGCAATCCCAATCCGAATTTCATTTACGGTTTCTCGACCAATCTATCGTTCAAAAACTTCGACTTCAGCGCGTTTTTGTCGGGCTCACAAGGCAACGATATTTACAACGCCAGCCGCCTTTCGTTTACCATGCCGTTGGGGCAACGTAACATGCTGAAAGGAGTCGTCAACCGCTGGACCCCCACGAATCCGAACAACGAATTTCCGGCTCCGGCGCAGGGCGGCCGTATGCCGGTGAGTAACTACGTAGTGGAAGATGGGTCGTACCTGCGCTGCAAGAACGTAACGCTGGGCTACACGCTGCCGCGCATCAAAGGCATTCAGAACATTCGGGTGTACATGAGCGCCAATAATCTGTTTACGCTGACCAGCTACAGCGGCTTCGACCCGGAAGTAAACACCTACGCCGGTTCGAACACGCAGATTGGCATCGATAACCTGGTTTACCCACAAGCGAAGTCATTTTTAGGTGGTTTACAGATCACGCTCTAAACTCATGAAAAAACTCTTTATTCCTATACTCGCAGCGCTCTGCCTGGCTGGCTGCAAACTGGACGAAACGATCTATTCGTCCATCTATACCGAAGCGTTTTACAAAACGGCGGCCGATGCCGAAAAAGGGCTGATTGCGGCTTACGATCCCCTGGCTGATATGTACAGCGGTCCGGCTATGACGTTAGTACCTGACTTTAGCGATGATCAGACGTATCCGCGTGGCGTTGTTGGCCGTAATACGCTGACACTCTTTTCGTACGACGTCAATTATACGGTTCAGAAAAGCAATTCCCGGACCAACGAATCGCCCCAGCAAATTTGGGCATCGAGTTATGAAGGCATCGAACGATCGAACTGGATCATTGCGAAAGTGCCCGCAGCCAACATGGACGAAACGCGCAAGAAGCAAATCCTTGGAGAAGCTTATTTTTTACGTGCCTTTTATGAATGGGCGTTGGCGAAAAACTTTGGCGATGTACCCATCAAAACCACGCCGAGTTATTCGGAAGCCGATGCCGTAGTTGGAAAAAGCACCAAAGCTGACGTTTATAAGCAGATTTACGCTGATTTAGATCAGGCCTTTGCGGCTGGGCTTCCGTCATATCCGGCTGTTGACAAAGGTCGTCCGTCGAAAGAGGTGGTGAATGCGCTGTATGCTAAAGCGGCTTTGTATAACGAAGACTGGGCCAAAGCGCTTGAAAAAGCGCAGGCGGTTATTTCGTCCGGCAAATACTCACTCATGCCCGATGTACGTAACGTCTATAAGTACGATCAGGAGGATGCCGCGCGAATTGAGAACATGTGGGCCTATGAAGTTGACCCAATCGCCCCTAGTCGTTCACATCAATTAGTTGGCTTGTGTGGCCCGGCTGGTAGTGCTGGTGCTGAATACGGAAGAACTACGTTCGGGTCGATGTTTGCCTATATGTCGTTTTTTAAGTCGTTCAATCCCGTCGATAAACGGCGTCAGTTGCTCGATACGACCTACGTTGATCGGAGCGGTAAGGTTGTCCCGCAACGGAGCATTACCCCTATTACGACCGAGGGCGTATTGATCAAAAAATACCAGGACCCGAACACAACGATTGGTATGATTTCCAACATTCCCATTTTTCGACTGGCTGATGTGTACCTGATTGCTGCCGAAGCCGAAGCCCGGCTAAACGGTGCTACGTCAACAGCCTACAGTTACATTAACGTAGTGCGTAAACGAGCCGGACTGCCTGATTTACAGACCGGCCTGAGCAAAGACGCTTTCATCGACGCCGTGATTCAGGAGCGTGCGTGGGAATTCTTTGCTGAAGGGGATCGCTGGTACGATCTCACCCGCACGGGTAAATTCCTGACTGTGATTCCGAAAGCCGTCAACAGCGTGTATCCAACACGTAGCGTAACGGCCAAAAACAAGTATTTTCCGATTCCGCAGGACGAACTGAATGCCAACCTGAAACTGGAGCAGAATCCAGACTGGAAATAACGCTGATGCACGATCTTAACTATTTCTTTTCAATGGCTTATTCCAAGACGGTTGCAGTTTTGTTGTCAGGTTGGTTGATGGTATTGACTGCGAAGGCACAATCGAACCAGACAATCTCACTCGCAAATGAACGTATTAAAGTCATCTGGAACAGTACGTCCAAAGGCTGGTCGATCAGTCAGGTATCCGTGCGCAAAGGCAATCAATGGGTGAACGTAGCGACACCTTCCGGCGAAAACACGTTGCTGTACAGTGCTGACAAACCTTCCACAAAACCCGATACTACGTTCAAATCGATTACAGGCGAGGAATTTCCCGGACCGAAGTATCACTATCAGGAGTCGCAGTGGGCCGAGAGTACGAACCCAGTTTCGTTGAATAAGGCGGGCCAGGCTATGTACTTTTTCCCAAAAGAAGGCAAGCTGACGGGTAAAAATAGTCTTGTCTTTCGGCAGGAAACGGACGTAGCAACGATCCAGACGGATTGGACGTTCGACCCAAAATTTACGTCCGACATCCTGGTCAAGCAGACTATTACGCCGAAGAAAGAAGGCTATTTCTCGTTAGCCAGTCCAACCTTAGCTACCCTGACCGAGAATAATCTGGCCTGGGCTACCATACCGGGTTATTTTCAGGGGAATCGATTTCAGAAAAATTTCGCACTGGCGTACGCCTATGGACACGGCATCCCGACACTGCCCGCCGTATATCGTGAACGTTGCGCCAGTACGTTGTGTCCGATGCTGACGGCTAAAAATGGCGTTACGTTCGCCGTCATTCCGGAACCGGGACTGGCCCGCGATCCGTGGGCAACCGACAAAATCACCCAGACGAACTGGAACATCGGGCTGTCGCACATGAACCGTAAAGCGCAGCTTTCGCCGACGCTGTATTATCCAATACTGGGCGAACCCAAATCGGCCCTGAAGGTTGGCGAAACGCTTAGCTACACGTTCCGATACAGTTTAATTGATGGCGACTGGTTTAAAGCGCTGAACCATGCCGTTTATGATGTGTACCGGTTTAAGGAAACACTGGCGCTACGTCAAAGCAAACAATCGCTGACCAACCGCATTGAGAAAATGCACCGGTACCTGACCGATCCGAAAACATCGATGTGGAACATTGAAGAGTTTGAGGGTAAAAAAATTGGAGCGCAGTCGTATCTGGGGGGCGTAGTGGGCTCGAACAAAGACGCAATGAAAAACTCCGATTACGGGGCAATGTGGATGCTGGCGAAGGCCACGAACGATCCGGCGCTTACCCAGAACGTACTGCCCTACGCCCTGAATTTCAAACTGGCGCAGCAGGAAACCGCCGACAACTTTTTCGAGGGCGCCGTTGAAGGGCAATACTATCTGGCCAAATCCAAGAAATTCGTGGAGGAGTGGGGCACAGTTGTCGAACCGATTGGACTAACGTATTACACGATGCTCGACATTGGCAACATGCTGTTGTTTGAGCCAGACAATGCCGAACTGAAAGAACGACTACGCCTGGGAGCTGATCGGCTACTAACCTGGCAGAAACCCGATGGCCGTTGGGCTGTAGCCTATGATCGTCAGTCTGAGCAGGAAGTTTTTAAAGACATTCAGGATGTTCGACCGACGTTCTATGGCCTGATCGTAGCGTACCGTCTGCTGAAAGACCCCAAATACTTAGCTGCGGCCCGGAAAGGTGCCGACTGGTTTCTGAAGAACGCTATTGAAACGGGAAGCTTTCTGGGCGTGTGTGGCGATGCTCGTTACGCCCCCGATTTTGCAACGGGACAATCGGCGCAGGCGCTGCTGGACTTGTACGATCTGACGCGTGATGTACGCTATCGAGAGGCCGCCATTACAGCCGCCAAAATCTACACGACGTCCATTTACACCCACCCAATTGCTAACCAGTCTGTGAAAACAGTTAATGGTGCTCAGCGTCAGGATTGGGAAATCAGTCAGACGGGTCTGAGCTTTGAGCATGGCGGTATTTTTGGTTCGGCTAACCGGGCGGGCCCAATTCAGTTGTGTAGTCACGCGGGTCTGTTCATTCGGATGTATGGCCTGACGAAAGAGCCGATTTTTGCGGATATGGCCCGCGCAGGCGCTATCGGGCGCGACGCCTTTGTCGATCCGAAAACGAGCGTAGCATCGTACTACTGGAACGCCATGAACCGGGGCGCTGGCCCGTATCCGCACCATGCCTGGTGGCAAATTGGCTGGCTAACTGATTATCTACTGGCCGAAGCCGAACTGCGATCAGGCGGAAAAGTGTCTTTTCCACGCGGGTTTGTTACGCCCAAAGTCGGGCCGCACCAAACGTACGGGTTTGCGCCGGGAACGGTCAATGGAGAGAAAGCGAATCTGGTTATCAATGAGAACATAGTACAACTCGACAATCCGTCTATCGACTACGTACTGGCAAAAGCAGTGCAGGGCGAAAAACTGTTCGTGATTTTGCTGAATAACCGTGATCAGAAAAGCGATTTTCAGATAACCATTAAAGGGCAAAAGACGCAGACAAAGCAATTGCCTGCTTTCGGAATGGAAGTGATTACGGTTGATGATGGGCTAGAAAAGTCAAAGATGGAACGCTGATTATTACGATCGGCGTAAATTATAAAAACTAGCATTCTATGTTCCTCATAACCCACAAAACCAAACAGAATTGAATACGACCATTGATACTGCCGTCATCGTCATTTTCTCCGCCTTTGTGCTGGGAATTGGTCTGCTCTTCGCCCGGACGGGACGGAACCTGAAATCATTTTTTGCGGGTGGCGAAGCTGTCCCCTGGTTTATCGGTGGTCTGTCGTTGTTCATGAGTTTTTTCTCAGCCGGTACGTTCGTAGCCTGGGGCAGTATCGCCTACAAACATGGCTGGGTAGCTATAACCATTCAGTGGACTATGTGCATTGGTGCCCTGGTTACTGGTCTTTTTCTGGCGCCACGCTGGAAACAAACGGGTGCGCTAACAGCTGCCGAATTTATTCGTGAACGATTGGGCGTTACGGTCCAGAAGGCCTTCATTTTCATTTTTACGCTGGTTTCGCTGTTCATTAAAGGCTCGGTGCTCTATCCGGTTGCCAAGCTAGTCAGTTCGTCGCTAAACCTGCCGCTAGTGCCGTGTACCATTGGCTTAGGAATCTTCATGATTGCGTATACGGCCGTGGGTGGACTTTGGGCCGTAATGGTCACCGATATTCTACAGTTTGTGGTGCTATCGGCAGCCGTGTTTATTCTACTGCCGCTGTCGTTGGATAAAGTGGGCGGATTCAGCAGTTTCACCCAACGCGTACCGGACGACTTTTTCAATCTGCTCAATGGTGAATACACCTTCGGATTCATCGCGGCATTTGTCATTTATCACATCTGTTACATCGGTGGCAATTGGACGTTCGTGCAGCGCTACACCAGTGTCGATAGCCCCAAATCGGCCCGTAACGTAGCGTTTTTGTTTGCCGGGTTATATCTCATCAGTCCGGTCATCTGGATGATGCCGCCAATGATTTACAAAGCCATTAACCCCAGCTTAACCGGGCTTGATACCGAAAACGCCTACCTCATGATTTGCAAACTCGTTTTGCCACCGGGTTTGCTGGGGCTAATGCTGACAGGTATGTATTTCTCTACCTCGGCCAGTGCCAACACGGCGTTGAACGTAGTGTCAGCGGTGTTCACGAATGACATCTACAAAGGACTAATCAATCCGACAGCGTCGGATAAGCAGTTGATTCGCGTAGCGCGGGGTTCGTCCTGGGTGTTCGGCTTAGGCATGATCGGTATTGCGTTGCTGGTTCCGGCCGCAGGTGGTATTGTTGAGGTTGTGCTGAGTATCTCGTCAATTTCCGGTGGACCGCTCTTAGCACCTGCGCTCTGGGCTTTATTTTCCAAACGACTGACCAGCCGCGCAACACTCTGGATAACGGGTATTAGCCTGACCGTTAATCTGTTTTTCAAGGTCTTATCGCCCCTATTGCTGGATTTTAAACTTACCCGTGGTGCCGAAACCATTATTGGTGTCGGCTTGCCCCTGCTGTTATTGCTGGGTTATGAACTGTGGTCTAGATCGAAAAAAATGGAGGCCAAAGAATATGACCAATACGTAGCGGCCCGTCAGAAAAAGCGGGAAGAAGCGCAGGCCGAATCCGCCGAAGAATTGCGGGAAGTGCGTAAGCAGAATCGGTTTGGCCTACAGGTCATTGCCGGATCGCTGGCTTTTACGGCCCTGATGCTCTTTGGGCTGGGCCTACTGGCCGACCTAGGCGGGGGAATTACCGCAGGCATTGGCGTAGTCATTTTACTGGCAGCGCTGATTCCCTGGCGAGCCGCTCAGCGGGTTGAGCTATCCCTGCCGAACCCAGTCGAGAAATTCGTCAATTCGAATAACTGATAATCGAGGAAAATCAATGTCACGAAGAGCAGAAAAATGGCGGTCTTCAGAAACCAGATGGTCGACATTTGCCACTAATGCGCAGTCTACGTACTTGTTATCATCCGGATCGCTGTGTATGAGAGCCCACTCAAAATATATAGGTTGTAGTGTACAATTTTCGAGCGATAAGAGAAGCTTGATAACGTTATCAGCAACCAAAGGAGACGTTTTTTCGGCCAATTTTTCGTGGTATTCTGCTAAAATAGCGTTACTCAGGATTAGCTCAAATTTACCTGTTTTTAGCGCGTCAAAGATCGGTCGGTATTTCGACGTAACAGGAAGCGAAATAAGCACTACATTAATATCCAGTACAACTCTCATTGTGCTGAATGACTGCGTAGATGCTCATTTTTCCAGCCCTCAATCGTCTGCTCATTCCAGCCCTTCTCCTGACTCAATTGATTCATTTCGATGTCAATTTTCCGGGCGAAGTAATCAGCCAGCAGAAGCCGAATCTCTTTTAACTCCTCTTCCGAGACCGTATACGGATACAACTTCAGCAGTTCCATCTGAAGGTTGCTCAGTTTTGTGGCGCTTGTTTGCGAAGTTGACATGGGGTCAGTCTTTTTTACAAATATAAAATAAAGTACACCGCTTTCACGAGCATCCTCTAACTCTATGACCCTCATCCGAAACCTTCTAACACTGTTTTTCATCGGCTGGCTAAGCTCGACAACCTTTGCCCAGTATACCATTCGCGATCCTAAAGCTATTCCGCTGCATGGGGAATGGGCATTTATGATGGACCCGATGGACGCGGGCGAAACCAACAAATGGTACCGGGAAGATATGCCGCTGAATCGCCTGGACAAAGTAATTGTTCCGCACTGTTTTTCGGTCGATCCGCGTTACCAGTTCTACACGGGTACGGTCTGGTACCTACGGACTTTCCCCTGGAAAACGAACGCTGGCAAACGGGTACTGCTTCATTTCGATGCGTCTTACTACGTAACGTCGGTCTGGCTGAATGGCCAGAAAGTGGGGACGCACGAAGGTGGTTATACTCCCTTTCATTTTGACGTAACACCTTACCTCAAGCCAGGACAGGCCGATAACACCCTTGCCGTTTCGGTTAATAACAATACGTGGAAAGTCAGAACTATTCCAGGCGCAAAAGACAACGGTCAGCCCAACGATCCCTTTCCGGGATGGATTAATTACGGCGGTTTGATACGTCCGGTTTATCTGACTGTTGAGCCGGAGGTTTATGTAGAGAACGTAAAAATTGACGCCCTACCCGACCGGAACGCCGGACCGATGGCCAAAGGCACTGCTACTTTAAAAATCAAAACCCGTCTACGTAACGCTAGTGGGCAGGCTCTGACGCCGAAATTAGCTTTTCGGATTATGCAGAGTGGCAGACCTGTTCCCTTAACCTGGAAGCAGACAGCACGTAGCGTTGGGGCCGGTCAAACGGACGTAGTAGAAGCAGAAGCGTTGATGAAAGCAGCTGACGTAAAACTCTGGAGCGTCGATCAGCCAGTGCTGTACGATGCTCAGGTGATTGCGGCTACGGATACCGTTCAAACGCATTTTGGCATTCGGAAAGTGGAGGTACGTAACGCGCAACTGCTGCTGAATGGCCAGCCCATTAAGGTAGCCGGGGGCAATCGGGTAGTCGATCATCCGGGTTTGGGATCGCTGGAGCCGGACTGGCTGGTGGAGAAAGACATGCGATTAATGAAGGAAGCGGGCATGGAATTTCACCGACTGACGCATTACACACCCTCCGAAACCATCTACGACTGGGCCGACCGTAACGGCATGCTCATTATTTCGGAAGCGGGAAACTGGCAGTTGACACCGAGAGAAATGGACAACGATACCATTCGCGCGAAGTTTCGGCAGCAATTCCGCGAAATGGCCGAACGCGACTGGAATCATCCCTGTATTATCGCTTACAGCGTCGGAAATGAATATTTATCTGAACAGCCCGCCGGGCAACGCTGGACCAAAGACATGATTGCCTACGCCCGCGAACTCGACCCCACGCGCCTGTACACCTTTGCATCGATGCGGTTGAATATTCTGCCCAAAAAGCCTGAAGACGAAGCCAGTCAATATTGCGATTTTGTTTCGACCAATACGTATGGCAACCATGCTAACGTACTGAAACACATCCACGCGCTCTATCCTGACAAACCGATTTTTATCAGTGAATACGGCACGCGGGCCGATGGCAAAGATGGCGAAGCGGGTCAGGTTAGTCACATCGAAAAATTCCTCGCCGATATTCGCCAGTTGCCGTACGTAGTGGGCGCGTCGTGGTGGTCGTTCAACGATTACCTGAGTCGTCACGTCGGCACAAATCCTGACGGTACGCGCCCCTGGGGACTAGTTCGTTCGGATCGTTCAAAACGACCGTTATACAAAACGCATCAGACCGGTATGGCTCCCCTCACGATCGAGAAAATCAGTTGGGAGCCGGGGCAGGAAGGTGTGCACTCGTTAAAACTCCGCATAACGGCCCGAAACGATTTTCCGGCTTACACGCTGAAAAACTACGTAGTAAAAACCGCTACGTCTACCGTCCCAATTCCTGAACTGCAACCGGGTCAGCAGGCGGAATTGGTAATTCCAGTACGTGGTTTCGATAAAACTTTATCGGTTGACATCATCAAACCCACGGGCTATTCAATTCTTTCACAAACTTTTGATTTAACCAATGATACGCGAACAAGCAGCCGATAAACGAACGCTTAAAACCATTCGCCACGATGCCGATCTGATTGTTGTCGGTGGGGGCTTGTCGGGTGTTTGCTGTGCCATTACAGCAGCTCGTGCGGGTATCCGCGTCATTCTGGTTCAGGATCGGCCGGTGCTGGGTGGCAATTCCTCTTCCGAAGTTCGGCTGTGGGTGCTGGGCGCTACGTCGCACATGGGCAACAACAACCGATGGGCGCGCGAAGGTGGGGTAATTGACGAATTACTGCTCGAAAACTTATACCGGAATCCGGAGGGGAATCCGCTGATTCTCGATACAATTCTGCTGGAAAAAGTAGTGCTTGAATCCAACATTACGTTGCTGCTGAACACCGCCGTTTACGAGGTTGAGAAATTAGGGTCCGATACGATCAGCGGGCTAAAAGCCTTTTGCAGCCAGAATAGTACGGTTTACGACTTAGTGGCTCCGTTGTTCTGCGACGCTTCGGGCGACGGCATTGTTGGCTTTCAATCGGGGGCCGCTTTTCGGATGGGTGCGGAGAGTCAGGAAGAGTTTAGCGAGAAATTCGCCCCAACCGCCGAATATGGTGAACTGCTGGGTCATTCGCTGTATTTCTATACAAAAGATACGGGTCGGCCCGTACGGTTTGTGCCGCCAGCTTATGCCCTGGATGACATCACCAAAATTCCGCGTTACCGGCGGTTCAACGCGCAGGAGTACGGTTGCCAGCTTTGGTGGATTGAATACGGCGGTCGGCTGGATACGGTTCACGATACGGAAGCCATCAAATGGGAACTCTGGAAGGTCGTCTACGGCGTCTGGAATTACATCAAAAACTCCGGCCAGTTCCCCGAAGCCGAAACCATGACGCTGGAGTGGGTCGGACAGATTCCGGGCAAGCGCGAGAGCCGCCGGTTTGAGGGAGACTATATGTTGCGGCAACAGGACATCGTTGAGCAGCGTACCCATCCCGATGCTGTAGCCTTCGGCGGCTGGAGCATTGATTTGCACCCTGCCGATGGTATTTTTTCGGAAAAACCGGGTTGCAACCAATGGCATAGTAAAGGCATTTATCAGATTCCGTATCGGTGCCTGTATAGCCACAACATCTCGAATCTGTTTCTGGCCGGACGTATCATCAGTGCTTCACACGTAGCGTTCGGGTCGTCTCGCGTAATGGCTACGGGCGCCCACGTAGCACAGGCAGTCGGCATGGCCGCTACGTTATGCACACAAGAAAATCTGCTACCACGCGATCTGACTGAGCCTGAGCGCATCCAACGGCTGCAACAGGAATTATTAAAAACCGGGCAGCACATTCCGGGCCTTCATTTAGCTGACAATCAGGATTTAGTTCAGAAAGCACAACTGACCGCTTCCAGCGAATTTATTCTGACAGAACTACCGCCCGATGGCCCTTTGCTTAAATTATCACAATCGGCCGCACAGATGCTTCCGCTATCGACTGGCTCTATTCCCCAGTTAACCGCTTTCGTCATGGCTGATCGCGATACAACCCTGACAGTTGAATTGCGACGTAGCAGCAAGCCGTTTAATCACACACCCGACGTAACGCTCGAAACAAAAGAAATACTTCTCAAAAAAGGCAAACAGGAAGTTACACTGGCATTTGAAAGCAGTCTGGAAGAGCCTCAGTACGTTTTTGTTACGTTCCTTAAAAATGAGCACATTCAGTTGCAGTATAGCCAATTACGGGTAACGGGCGTGTTATCCGTATTCAACAAGATCAATCCAGCGGTATCGAATTATGGTAAGCAGGAACCTACGGAAGATATCGGCGTAGATACGTTCGAATTCTGGTGTCCCGAGCGACGTCCTGCTGGTCAGAATATTGCGTTACGTATCGCGCCCGGCATCCAACTGTTTCAGGCCGAAAATATACGTAACGGTATTCAGCGGCCAATGTATCAGCCCAACGCCTGGGTTGCCGAGCGTAACGATTCCAATCCAACCCTGACATTAACCTGGCCAGACAAACAGCGGATCAGTCAGGTCATTTTGTCGTTCGATACGGACTTTGATCACCCCCTCGAATCGGTTATTATGATTCACCCGGAAACGGTTTCGCCCTTTTGTGCCTATGAATTTATTCTCTGTAACGATCAGCAGGAACGTATTGCACACCAAACCGACAATCATCAGACACGTAGCACGATTCGGTTTCCCGAACCCATCGAGACAAACAGTTTGACGATTCACGTAAAACCACAGCCCGGTCAGGCACCAGCCGCACTAATGGAAGTACGTTGTTATGGCGAATAGCCAGGACAAGTTGCCTGAACGCACTGCATGAGTATTTTCGACGGACAGGTCTGCTTTTGGGAAATGGAAAGCGGTGTTTTGCCGCGTAACCTTACCGTCAATCCTATTTCGTTATGACTTCTAACCGTCGTTCATTTTTAAAACAAGCTGCTGGGTCGCTGGCGGGCATGGCCACTCTTCCGGCTGCGTTTGCCGAAACAGCTCCTCAAAAAATGTGGTTTGATATTTCGCTGGCCGAGTGGTCGCTGCACAAAGCCCTGTTTGCCAAGAAAATTACTAATCTAGACTTCCCGAGCGTTGCTCGTAAAGAGTTCGATATCAGTATCGTAGAATACGTTAACCAGTTTTTCAAAGACAAAGCGCAGGACAAAACGTACCTCAACGATCTGCTGACGCGCTGCAAAGACAATGGCATTACCAATCACCTGATTATGATTGATGGCGAAGGAGATATGGCTTCGCCAGACGCCAGTAAGCGCGCTCAGGCCATTGAGAACCACCACAAATGGGTAGAGTGCGCGAAATACCTGGGCTGCAAAACGATACGTGTCAACGCGGCTGGACAAGGTACGGAGCAAGAAATGGCCAAGGCCGCTGTTGAAAGCCTGAGCAAGCTGGGTGAGTTCGCTAAAACCATGAATATCAACATCACAGTTGAGAATCACGGGGGTTATTCATCCAACGGTAAATGGCTGTCCGGAGTGATGAAGCAAGTCAACATGAAAAACGTTGGTACGTTGCCCGATTTTGGTAATTTCTGCATTAAACGTGGCGAAAATCACAGCTGCCTGGAAGAATATGACCGCTATCAGGGTGTTAAGGAATTGATGCCCTACGTGAAGGGTGGTGTCTCAACCAAATTTCACGATTTCGATGCGAATGGAAATTGTGTTGAGACTGATTACAATCGTATGCTAAAAATTGTGAAAGAAAGCGGTTTCAAGGGCATAGCCGGTATTGAATACGAAGGCAGTACGCTGGACGAGTACGACGGGATCCGCAAATCAAAAGCGCTGCTGGAACGCGTCGCCCCGACCATCTAAATTAAACCACTACGTTGCCTGTTTTATCAGCCTGACTACTCCTAGTCAGGCTATTTTATTGACCCCATACCGCCGTCTACACTTATTACCTGTCCTGTAATCCAGCTAGCCTGATCGGAGAGCAGATAAGCCGCCATGCTGGCTATATCGTCCGGCGCTCCTATACGGTTTAGCGGATGGCGTTTAGCCCCTGAATCGCGCTTTTCTTCACTACTGAGCAGATTTTGCGCCAGGGGTGTATCGGTCAGAGAAGGAGCAATGGCATTTACCCGAATGTTGATCGGCGCAAATTCGGCCGCCAGCGACCTGGTCAAACCTTCTACCGCTGACTTGGCTACCGACACTGACGAATGAAGGCCCATTCCTAATTTGGCGGCAACAGTGCTGAACAGAACAATGCTGCTTCCTTTCGCCATCTTCAAAGCCAGATAAGCCGCATGAATAGCTCCAACCGCCCCCAATACGTTGACGTCCAGATCAGCACGGTATTCATCAGTAGTTAGCCGGTGAAAAGGTTTCAGGTTGATAGTACCGGGACAGTATACCAGGCCATGTAATACGTCGGGGAGCTGAGTGAACGCATCGGCAGCCGGAGTTTTCACTACGTCCCAGTTCATGTGCGTAGATGAGATTCCTTCTGGTTCCCGTCGGCCTGCCGTAAAGAGATTAGCTCCCTGTGCATGAAGCTGTTTGGCGAGTGCGTAGCCGATACCCGAATTGCCGCCGATAATCAGAATGTTTTTGCCTTCCATACGTAGAGAAATAAAAAGTTGTAGGGTCACACCAGCGAGAAGGAATGGCTAATCAGCCGCCCTACTTCAGTGTGACCCTACAACTGCTTGTTCTCTTATATGGTTACGCTTGACTGAGTAACGTAGCGTAATAATTCCTGACGAGTGGCTTCTTCGTCAAATTTGCCACTGTATGATGAGGTAATGGTCGAACTATTCAGGTCACGGACACCTCTTGTTGATACACATAAGTGCTTGGCATCGACGATAACCGCTACGTCATCTGTTTCCAGAACGCGCTTTAATTCGTCAGCAATCTGTACGGTTAGCCGCTCCTGAACCTGTGGGCGCTTGCAGAAATATTCGACAATCCGGTTCAGCTTCGACAAACCAATTACTTTACCGCTCGAAATGTACGCTACGTGCGCTTTCCCAATGATGGGTACAAAATGGTGTTCGCAATACGTCTGAACGGTGATGTCTTTCTCAACCAACATTTCGTTGTAGCGAAACTTGTTCTCAAATAACGTTGGCTCAGGCTTATTGGCAGGATTCAGACCACTGAACACTTCCTTTACATACATCTTTGCTACGCGACGGGGCGACCCTTTCAGGCTATCGTCGGTCAGATCCAGCCCCAGAATGTTCATGATTTCCCGGAAATGCTCTTCGATCAGGTCAATCTTGAAATCATCGTCAAGCGCAAACGCATCGGGCCGCATCGGCGTATCGATTGAGGTTGCACCGTGCGCATCGCCCATTTCATCGATTAATTCGTCCGAACAATGACAATCTACCGAGTGACCGTTCTTATGGTCATTCGCATGCGTCTGCCCATTAAGCGGAACACTGTTAGACGGGGTATTCGACGAAGTTCCGTTCAGTTTCATACAATCTGATTTTAAGATCTAAGCCTTCGCTTAGCTGGTTACGCAAAATGTTGTAGATAACAATGGCAATATTTTCGGCCGACGGGTTCAGATCAGCAAATTCCTCCGTATCAAGATTAAGATTCTTATGATCAAATCGATCCGTTACGTGCTCCTTGATGATATCCCCCAGCAGCTTCATGTCTATAACATAACCCGTTTCGGGATCAATCGGCCCGGTAACCTGCACTATCAGGTCGTAATTATGACCGTGGAAATGCGGATTGTTGCATTTGCCGTACACGCGGGCGTTTTTTTCGTCCGACCAGTTGGGGTTATTCAGGCGATGAGCCGCATTGAAATGTTCCTTTCGAAACACAGCAACCCGTGGCGCATCGACTCGGGTACTATCCATAAATAGCAAATCGAAAATAGGGTTCGATCAACCTGTCGTTACAAAGTTTGTGTACAACACAGGCAGATGACGGAACGTGTAGCTACTACGCTCCTCAGCGTGAGTCATTCCCCCTTATAACTCGGATTAAGCCCGTTTCGTTCAACATTTTCTTGGCAAAGGGCGTGGGGCATAGAGCGCGGGGTAGCGGGGATGGCAGAGGTTGTGTGTTGATATGTAGTGCCCAACCCTACTGTCCGCGCTCCATGCCCCACGCCCTCTGCCTTTAGGCTAGATTTGTTCCACATTCAGCGCAGAACTTTTGGCCGGGTTTCGCTTTTGTACCGCAGTTAGTACAGAATTTCTCTACGTTCTGCGTCGATGGGTTGGGCGTTCCGCAGGTGGGGCAGAATTTATCCGTTGCGTTTAATTTTCCGGAACAGGTCACGCAAGTGGCGACGGCAGTACGATTGGTGAAATCGATATGGCTTGTGTAATCGATCTGGCGGGTTTTCTGACTGATTTGTTCCGACGTAGCAAGAGCCTGCTGGGCGGCTAGCTCTTCCCGTTCGTTGGGGGCGCAGCTTTCGCAAAGGCCCGCACTGGCATTCCAGCATACATCCGGACACACCCACTGGCCGCAACGTGTACACTGATGAAAATGCTTTTTGCCTTCCTGAACGGCTTTTTCCAGAGCCTCATCATGCGCTTTTCCGCCAATGGCCCGCTGCATATGACGCGTGGCATTACCAGCCTCGTAAAAAATGCCACCGAAAATACTGCCGGCTACGTTCAGCAGTTCGCCAGCAACGCCCAGGTTATTCCGCTGGAAGGGCGACATATACCCGTTTCCGCATTTATCGCATCGAAAAGTAAATTGAAATCCCTTGTCGGTAGAGAGGTCGTCGTAGTTACGGACAAACTGAATCATAATGAGCTTCTCAACTTTATTTTTTGATTCTGGACTAAAAATAAGAAAGAATATGTTCGCTTCGGAAAGGTTTGTATCCACCGTACTTACTTTTATCCAATTTATGAAACGTTCTAAAACCACCATGATTCTTACACTTTTGATTTTAGGATTAGCCGCTGCTGTTTACATTTTTTTGCAGCAGAGCGTTTTCGGCAGCAACCCGACCGCTACACGACTTGAACGCATTTTACGTTCTCCTCACTACCAGAACGGCGCTTTCCAGAATCTGGAACAAACAGCTGTTATGCGGCAAGATGCCTCCTATCGGGATATGTTCAACGACTTTTTCAATAAGCCGAAAGACAATGTTCCTCCCAGACCCCTACCCTCCGTACGTACGGATTTGAAAACCCTGGCGGATGATAAACCTACGATTGTGTGGTTTGGACATTCATCCTATCTGATCAAATCTAAAGGCGTTACCATTCTTGTCGATCCGGTTTTTAGCGGGTATGCTTCTCCGGTGGCCGTCTGGGGAAAAGCCTATGAGGGTTCCAATGTATATAGCGTTGAGGATATGCCAGAGATCGATATGCTGGTCCTCTCCCACGATCATTACGACCACCTGGATTATAAAACTATTTCGCAACTGATTCCCAAAGTAAAAAAATTCTATACAGCGCTGGGTGTTGGTGCCCATCTCGAACGCTGGGGCGCCCGGGCCGATCAGATTGTTGAACTTGATTGGTGGGAAGGCCAGAACGTATCGCCCGACATCTCGCTGACGGCCGTTCCGGCCCGCCATTTTTCGGGACGTAGTCTATCTCGCGGGAAAACACTCTGGGCGGCTTTTGCGCTAAAACTACACGGCTATTCGCTGTTTTTGGGGGGCGATTCGGGGTACGGAAAACATTTCCAGGCGATTGGCGACAAATACGGTCCGTTTGATCTGGCCATTCTTGAATGCGGCCAGTACGGAAAAGACTGGCCCAATATCCATATGATGCCCGAAGAAATTCCCACAGCCGCTCATGAGTTGAAAGCACAAACCGTTCTTCCTGTTCACTGGGCCAAATTCTCTCTGGCATACCACGCCTGGAATGAACCTATCCAGCGATTAATGAAAGTAGCTACAGAAAAAGGCCTTAACGTAACAACCCCAAAAATTGGTGAGCCCCTGATTATCTCTTCTTCCTACCCAAAAAATTCCTGGTGGAATTTATAAATTTTTAAAAATGTAAATATTTTGCTTATCTTTATCATAAATTAGTAAACATATCGCACCATAATGCCAAAAAAGATAAAATTATTATCATATAAATATAGTACTAAGTACAGTAATGCAAAGGTATTCTCGTCGCCAATTTATCCGCACAGCGGTATTAACTGGAACGGCTACGGCGGTTACTTCGAATTCGCTTTTTCCAACTATTTTAACGAACCTAACACCAACAAAGCCGAAAATCAGACTTGGTTTTGTTGGTGTTGGCGAACGGGGGCGTCGTCATCTCCAGCAGGCACTCCTCCACAATGACGTTGATATAACTGCGATTTGTGACCCTTCTTCTGATGCTCTGAACATCACCAGCAAACTGATTAAAAACGCGGGGCGAAAATTGCCTGCTGCCTACGGGAAAGGCGATGAAGATTTCCTAAACCTGCTCAAAGATGACAGCATTGATGGTGTCGTCATTGCCACACCCTGGAAATGGCACATACCAGTGGCTTTAGCGAGTATGGAAGCCCATAAATACGTTGGCCTGGAAGTTTCAGCCCGAACAACGCTCCAGGAGTCCTGGGATTTGGTCGATACGTTCGAGAAGACGGGGGCTCCCTGTATGATGCTGGAAAACGCCTGTTACCAACGTAACGTATTGGCCATTCTCAATATGATTCGCCGAGGATTTTTTGGGGTGATAACTTACGCACATTGCGGCTACCAGCATTACCAGGCGAACAACAGCGCTGGTCAATTGCCGCATTCGGATGGCTATCCTGGAGTGCTGTACCCAACGCATGGAATTGGACCAATGGCTCACTGGCTCAATATTAACCGGGGTAATCGGTTCACGCACCTTAGCAGCCTAATCACCAAAAGCCGAGGATTGCAGCGGGACGTATTGACAAATGGGGCAAATGCCCAGATTAATTATAAACTCAGCGACGTTATTACCACTACGTTGAAATGCGCTAATGGAGAAAGCCTTGTCATTCTTCATGATACAAGTTCTCCGAGACCTTATTCACCTGGCTTCCAGATACAGGGAAAGCAAGGCTCCTGGCTCGGTGCTCACGATATGATTCGCCGGGAGAGCAGCCACCTCAGATCAGACGCTTACGAGCCGTTTTCTGCCTATCAGGAAAAATATGATCATTCGCTCTGGAAGCAGTCACTAAACGTAGAGCACAATAATACTGACTATCTGGTGTTTCGGGCCTTTGTCGAATCGATTAGAGCCAAGACTGCCCCTCCCATTGATGTGTACGATGCCGCCGTCTGGAGTGCAATCAGCCTGCTCGCGGAAGAAAGCATTGCAAGTGGTAGTACGTCTGTCGAAATTCCAGATTTTACCCGAGGTAGATGGAAGACAAATACGCCAATTTTTGGCCTTACAGACATGGTTTGTTGAATAATGTGAACTCAACAATGGAAAATGAGCGTAGAAAAGTGTAGTTTGGCAATTCCATTCTCTATAATTTTCCAGTACAATTCTTCATTCTACATTTTTACTTAACGAATGACGCCTACCGCTCCTCCTAAAACTCAGAATTACACCGGGCCATTGCTCATTATTGGAGCCCTTTTCTTTATTTTCGGCTTCGTTACGTGGGTAAACAGTGTTTTGATCGCTTTCTTCAAACAGGCGTTTAATCTCAGCACTGTCGGCTCTAATCTGGTAGCCTTCGCTTTTTTTATTTCCTACACGCTGATGGCGATTCCTTCATCGGCCGTATTGAAACGAACCGGCTTTAAGAACGGCATGTCGCTGGGCTTGCTCGTTATGGCAGTAGGCACACTCATTTTTGTCCCGGCGGCCAAAGTGGTTTCCTATCCTTTGTTTCTGGTAGGTTTGTTTCTGATCGGTATTGGCCTGACAGTGCTTCAAACAGCCTCCAATCCATACGCGACCATTCTTGGCCCTCGCGAGAGTGCCGCCCAGCGAATCAGTTTTCTGGGTATTGCTAATAAGTTGGCAGGTATTATTAGCCAGTTTATTTTCGGTGGTTTGTTATTAACCGGTGCCAATGCGGTTAGCGGTGCTGCCTCACTGGAAAAAGTGGTAACGCCTTACCTGATTTTAACAGCTGTGCTGGTCGTACTGGCGGCACTTATACGTTACTCAAACTTACCGGAAGTGTCGGAAGAGCAGGACGATACTACGTCGGATGTTTCGTCTCACACCAGCGTCTGGCAATTTCCTAACCTGGTGCTGGGCGTTCTGGCGCTGTTCTGCTACGTAGGCGCGGAAGTAATCGCGGGGGATACCATTATCAACTACGGCATGTCGCTGGGTTTTCATAATGATGAAGCCAAATACTTCACGACGTATACGCTTTATGGGTTGCTGGCAGGCTATGTACTTGGCATTGTGCTGATTCCTCGTTACGTCTCGCAGCACACAGCGTTACGTTTCGGAGCGGCTTATGGCTTGGTTCTTACCGTAGCAACGCTGCTTACAAGTGGTTTCACATCGGTATTGTGCGTTGCGCTATTAGGTTTTGGTTTAGCACCAATCTGGCCTGCTATGTGGCCGCTGGCTCTCAACCGGCTTGGCCCTTTTACTAAAATTGGGTCAGCACTACTTATTATGGGAATTTCAGGAGGTGCTTTACTGCCTTTACTACACGGCTATTTAACTGACGTGGTTAGCCCTAAAATGGCGTATGCGCTGCTGCTGCCGCTCTTTGGCTTTATTCTGTACTACGCTACAATTGGGTATAAACGTACTAGCTGGTAGTGTGTTCCTACATTATTAAGCACAGAGTCCCGGAGTTTATAAACTCCGGGACTCTGTGCTTAATGACATTGCCCGACACTTGGCTTATTGTGTATTAGCCGCTCGCTGGGCAGGCAACCAGGACGTAAGAACGGTGATGATCACAACCAAAACAACCGTCAGTGTAATATCGCCTGCCTGAAGCCGCACCGGGTAAGCGTCTATGATTGAGCTGACCATACCCATGCCAACCAGACCGTAGCGCTCCTGCAATACGCATAACGTAACGCCCAGAATCAGGCCCGTAAAAGCACCTATCAACGCTATTAGGGCTCCCTCTGTCAGAAAAATTCGCCGAACCATCCCTTTTGTTGCTCCCAACGCAAACAGGATTCGGATATCGGTTTTTTTCTCAATCACTAACATCGACAAGGTAAAGAAAATGTTGATGGAAGCGGCCAGAATAATAAAGGCGAGTGTAATGGCTACCAGCAATTTCTCAACGTAGATGGCCCGGTAAAGATCGACGTTTAAATCGTCGCGGGTCTGTACCAGTACGTTATCCCCTGCCGCAGCCTGCAATGCCTTTTTCACTACGTTCTCATTCACGCCCCGATTGAGTTGAATTTCCAGGCTCGTCACTTCGCCGGGCTTGTAACCGAACAATTCCCGCGCTACGTCCAAGGGTGCCAATACGAAATTATCGTAGCGAGATTCAATGAAAAACACACCAGAAACCGTCAACGAAGCCCGATTGAAGGCGTTCGGATTCAGAACACTGAACGTTTGCCCGCTCTGAGGATACATGATTTCGAGGGGCGTCAGAATATCAACCAGCGAAATACTCAGGTCGTTACGTATTCCTTCGGCCACAATGGCGTAGTTGACCCCTTCCCGACGTAACAGCAGCTTTCCTTCCAGTAAGGCGGAGTCGAGTTGCTGACGTTGTAGATAATTGTCGTCTACGCCTTTAAGTTTTACAACCGTTGTGGCATTCGCATAACGGGCCAGGGCATTATCCTGCGCAACGGGCGTTAGCAGATGAACACCGGGAGTCTGGCGCAACCGAGTGAGTAATTCGGCGGTGGCTATAAATCGCTTGCCCTGTTTCGGCAAAACGGTCATATCAGCCTCAAACGTCTTGAAAATCTGTCGGTTCAATTCTTCCATTCCATTAAAAACCGACAGCACGACAACAAGAGCCATTGTTCCGACCCCCACACCGAGCATCGACAGAATAGACAGCCAGCTGATAAAGCTGCGTTTCTTACGAGAAAAAAAATACCGACGTGCAATCCAGGCAGGAAGGTTCATGTTTTAATGAGTGATTGAGTGAATTATTGCTCCGGCAAACCGGCTAATCACTCATCATTGTCATCCTCGGGTGCTGGTGGAATATCCAGACCAGCGAAGAGTTTATCCATTTTATCGGCGTATTCGGCTGTATCGTCCAGAAAGAAACTCAAATCAGGAACGATACGAAGCTGATGCCGAACCCGGTCGCCGAGATGCTGCCGGATGATCTTTCCTTTTTCCTGTATCGTTTCCAGCAACAGGTCTTTATTTTTCGTAGCCAGAAAACTCAAATAAACCCGTGCTACGCTTAAATCTGGCGAAACGCGCACGTTGGTGACGGTAATGAACGCCCCGTTAAATAAATGCGGCACTTCCCGCTGAAAGATCTCGCTTAAGTCTTTCTGTAACTGCCGGGCAACTTTCTGCTGTCGTTTCGATTCCATACAACGTCAAACTTAGATACTCCATTGAACGTAAGAATAACCGAATAGTTTATAGCCATTCGTTATTCTTAAAACGTACATAATCTGCAAATATCCACCCATTTTTCCGTTCTGCCGAAATTGACTGTAATTTTGCGGCAATTGTCGATACGTTCTATTCGCTTTGCTACGCTTTTTCCAATCATACTTCCCCTATCAATACGTGGCGCTGCTGGGTCTGCTTGTGCTGATTCGGGTACCGCTGCTGCTGCATCCGTTTCCGCTGCTGATTCCTGAACTGAACTGGATGATTGTCGGCGAACGAATTAGTCAGGGCAATTTGCTTTACCGGGACATCTGGGACAGCGTTAGTCCCTTATCGGCATTGGCTTACTGGGGAATCGATAGTGTTTTTGGCCGCTCGCCAATCGCCTTACATGGAGCGGCTACGCTTGTCTCTGTGTTTCAGATCGTTTACTTCAACCGGCTAACCAACATCCGGGACGTTTACCCCGACCGGACTTTCTGGCCGGGTTTGTTTTACATGCTGTTCATGCATCTCTCGTTCGACTGTCTGACGCTCTCTCCCGTACTGATGTCGACGAGTTGGTTGCTGCTCGCATTTGGTACGCTTATTCGTCAAATGGACCGGCGGGGCGCTACCGACGAAGTATTTGAAGTTGGTTTTTACATCGGTATTGCCGCTTTGTTTTATCTACCATCCGCTTTATTTATCGTCTGGGCCACATTATCCCTGCTATTCTACACAGGCGCTACCTTTCGGCAATGTTCATTATCGGTGTTCGGTTTTCTCTTTCCTATTGCCACTACCGTCCTCTTTTATTACCTATACGATAGCCTGGACGATTTCAACCGGAATCTGCTCGCGTCGGTGTTTCGGGTCCGGCAATATTCATTATCTGACTTTCAGTCGTTGTTTGCCTCGCTGCTGATTCCGTTAGGTTTGGCAGTTTTAGGTTTCCTGAGTCTGTTTAACCGCAAAGGGGGTTACGTTAACTTTCAGCAGCGAGTACAGCAGATTATGATGATCTGGTTCGTCATAGCTGTTCTGACGATTGGTCTGATGCCATTTCTGGCCCCGATGGCTTTTCTGAGCTTTGTACCGCCAATGGCTTACTTTACATACTATTACTTCGAGAATATTCGCAAAGTCTGGCTGGCAGAAACCAGCTTTTCAATAGCTTTTGCGCTGATGTTGCTCCTGTTTTATCAGGGTGCGCTGGGGCTGATTCCGGGTGCAGAGTTAGGTCGTTTGAGCAGTTTACAGGTTCGTTCTTCTCCACTACCCGACAATATCCGCGACCAACACGTACTGATTATCGGTGAAGATTTGAGCGCTTATCGGCAAAATCGCCTGGCAACGCCCTATCTAAACTGGGATCTGGCAAAGTATGATCTCAAAAATTTAGATAGTTATCAGTCTGTGATCAACGTCTTTGATCACTTTCGGCAAGACCCCCCTGATTATATTATTGACCGCGAAAACGTAGTTCAGAAGTTGTTTCAACGCGCTCCAGCTATAGCGGCTCAGTACGAGAAAACGGCGATTGCGGACGTGTACAAGCGAAAAAATTAGTCAATAGTCGCAAGTCATCGGTCTTGTGTAACGTATCTTGCCCTAACAACTGACGCTTATAGCCTGTTTTTATGCCTGCCTCCTTTACGAACAAGCGAACCAATCTTTATATTTTTCTGAGCGCTATATTTCTAACCAATACGCTCATTGCCGAAATAATTGGGGTTAAAATCTTTTCCGTCGAAACGTTACTGGGCACAAAACCCGCTCAGATTCATTTATTCGGCGATTTCGTGTTAGATTTTAACCTCACGGCCGGGGCTGTCATCTGGCCGTTTGTATTTGTTACGTCCGACATTATTAATGAATATTTCGGTAAAACAGGAGTTCGACGTATTTCCTTTCTGACTGCCGGATTCATTGGTTACAGTTTTCTGGTTATCTACGCGGTTACGAACCTTCCGCCGGCTCAATTCTGGCTTGATGTTAATGCGAAGGACGTAGCGGGAAATCCAATCAATATCAACAATGCTTTTCAGATGATTTTCCGGCAGGGATTAGGCATCATCATCGGCTCATTGACAGCGTTTTTGATTGGTCAGATTCTGGACGTATATGTATTTCACTCGCTACGTAGAATAACCGGTAGTCAAAAAATATGGCTACGGGCTACGGGCTCCACACTGGTATCCCAGCTGGTCGATAGTTTCGTTGTGCTGACAATCGCTTTTTACGTTTTCGGAAACTGGTCGCTTACGCAGGTGTTAGCTGTGGGCATCATTAACTACATCTACAAAGCCACATCAGCTATCTTACTGACGCCCCTGCTCTATGTAGCCCATTACGGAATTGACCGTTATTTAGGCAAAGAACATGCTGAAGAGTTAGCCAATGAGTCGGCAATGAACTCGTTTATGTAGCACAACCATTTATTAATCAATACGTTCCGCCAATCCTTCGCCTATTTAGCGTATGATTGCTATCAACGATAGGTAATTGGTTCGGGCGCTGGGTCAATCCGGTTGTATCGGTTAATGATCGCATAAACGCTACCAATGCTTTCTGTTCCACAACGGTTAAATTAAGCGGATCATCGGCCAGTGTCTGTTCCTCAAGCTGAATACCAATACCGCGTCCGCCACCCCGGTTGTAAAAATCAACCACCTCCTCTAAGGTTTTGTAGACACCATTGTGCATATACGGTGCTGTCAGTGCTACGTTACGTACCGTTGGTGTTTTGAACGCAAACCGATAACGATCCTTTTTATACGTATTAAATCGCCCAGGATCCTCATCAAGTCGGGCATTACGTACTTTGCGCTGACGAGGTACACCAATGATTTCACTTTCCACTTTCTGATAATGCGGGGGAACAAAGCCGTTATAAATCGGGAAGAAATGACACGTAGCACAACGGGCTTTCCCTAAAAAAAGATTATAACCCAACAGTTCATCAGCCGATAGTGCTACGTCATCACCACGCAGATACCGGTCTGGGCGAGCGCTCAAACCCGTCAGGCTCCGAATGTACGAAGCCAGCGCATTCCGAATATTGGCAGCGGTTAACCCGGCGGGAAAAGCCTCGGCGAACATTTTTTTATACTGGCTACTGCCCGACAGTTTCTGCACGACCTCCTCGGGCGATGTGTGCATTTCGTGAGTATTATTCAGCACATCATGGACCTGATCTTCAAGGTAAAATACTCGCGAGTCGTAAAATTGTACGTTCTGTAAACCGGCATTAATCAGCGTAGGCGCATTACGTATTACGGGCTTTCGCCCACTGAACGCCCGGCTTTTGACCCGGCCGTCGGAGAAAGCCCGCTCCGGCTGATGGCAGGACGCGCAACTCCGGGCATTATTGCCCGACAGAAGCGGATCAAAAAACAGGACTTTTCCCAAAGCGACCTTCTGAGGAGTGCTGACAAACTGACCAAAATTGATTAGATACCCTGCCCGAAACGCGCCTGAATCCGATAAGGTAGCTACCATTGGCGACAGGAAACGGCCGGTGGTTGATGCCGAAATAGTCAGTGCTTGACGCGCTTGCTGGATCGATCGGCAAAGCGGATAAAGCCGTTCCCGAATAAACATGACCCGATCGAAGCTATTAAAATCAGAAGCTTGTTCGAGACTCCGGATAGTCTCCGACCAACGTTTCGCCAGTTGAGTAGCGATGGATTTGGGCAGTTTTTCAGTGTAAGGTTGAAACGTTTGCTGAAGAGAACGTAACGTAACAACCGCTTCCGATAAACCTGTTAGCGTTTCGGGGGCATCATAGCCCGTAATCCCCCAGGTTAGCAATCGAAACAACTCCTGTCGGATGGCTTCCATAACAGATGTATCCGTCAGTTGATCAATAGGAATACCCTGTTCCAGCCGCGACGAGTACGACATCAATGCGTTAAGTTCACGCAGAAGATTAGCCTTCCGGGTTGTATCGTGCGTCGGAAACAGATACGGCTCCACAACCTGTAGCCCGGTAGGATAAATCAGCAGTTGCCCCGGCTCATTTTCTTCAACTTCGATTATTGGTGGCCCGTTGACGTGACTCGCCAGAAATGGCTGAAAATATTCCAGCAACCATTCAATTCGCTTGTAATCCTGCCGGCTACGTTTGAAAGTCTCCTGTAGCGAATCAACGGGTGCGTTTACCTGTACATAGTGCGCCAGTTGCTCCACCTGCTGGTGAAATCGGTTTTTATCGGTTATAAACTGGGCATAAATCCGCTTTCCTTCAGATGGAGTTTCCTGAGGTAAGAAGGCCATTACGGCTATCACTACAAAAAACAGTCCCAATAACCGGTACATGAAATCACTACAGCTTTTTAGTTAGTTGGGCGACGTAACGCGACGAATATTATCTAGCAATACGGCCGTAGCAATCCCTACATTCAACGATTCTGCACCACCGTAACGAGGAATTGTCACTCGTTGTGTTACGTATTTTGCGACCTCAGCCCGAATTCCATTCGATTCATTTCCCATCACCAAATAACCTGATTTTCTGAAAGGTAACGTGTGCACATCGCCCCCGTTTAAAAAGGCACCGTACACAGCTATTTGATTTTCTGGCGGAGCCGCTACGTTGTCAGACTGTACCTGTTTTAATACCTCCACTACGTCGCCATACCACCAACTTACTCGTGTAAATGATCCTTTGCTGGCCGATATCACTTTAGGATTATAGATATCGGCGGTTGTTTCGGAGCAAAGAATTTTGGGTACGCCATACCAATCGGCAATGCGCAGAATGGTTCCTAAGTTGCCAGGATCGCGGATTTCGTCTAAAATTAAAGCAATCTCGGCCAGTTCAGCCAATAGCGGGCGGTTCTCCTTCGTTCTGACAACAGCCAGTGCGGCATTGTTGCTTTCGAGCGTACCCGCTCGTTCGAGGTCAGCAACCGATGCAATTTCGACGGGTGTTCGTTGGCGATCTATCAACGGAGCGTTTTCTTTGTAAAACGCTTCGGTTGCTACGACCAATTCCGTCTGAAAATCCGATTGGAGTACTTCCTGTACGCTCTTGGCCCCTTCAACCAGAAAAGCGCCATGTTGCTGACGGTATTTTTTCTGATGGAGCGACTGAATATATTTAAGTTGATTTTTGGAAAGCATGAAAAAAAAGTATGATGTCAAATATATGATGTATGATTGGCTACAACGCCATACATCATACGTCACACATCATATATCGGCACTGTTGCTGCTGTTGCTACTAACTTCGCTCTCCGGCTGTTTGAGTTCAAAGGAATATTTGCTGACCTCCCAAACGATACGTGGCAATCGCACAATTTCCAGCGAAAATCTTGAAAGTCTGATTCCTCAAAAACCGAACCGGCGGATTCTGGGTCTGCCCATTACTCCCCCGCTCTGGTTTTATCAGCTAGGTCTGCGTCGGTATAATCGGGAGGCTGCATTACGTGACCTACAGGACAAAACTAACGAATTTGAACAGCAAAGTCAGCAATTGGCCAACGACCCACAGGCGCTTAAGCGCCTGAACCGGCGTTACGCCCGGCAGTTGAAACGGCTACGTCTGAAAGCTGAAGAAGGAAACTGGCTGATGCGTAGCCTGGGCGAGCCGCCCTCCTATTTTGCGGAAGCCGATGTGAAGGCCAACGTCGTGAAAATGCAGAAATACCTGTCGGACAAAGGCTTTTTCAACGCGAAAACGAGCTACACACTCGATACGCTTCGCCGACGTCAAATTCGGGTCAATTACCTGATTAAGGAAAATGAAGGCTTTTATCTGCGAAACATAACGTATCAGATCGCCGACCCACAGGTTGATTCAATCGTTCGGCAATCGTTCGATAAATCCCAGCTTCACGTAGGCGATCGGTTCGATTTCGACAACATGGCGGGCGAACGGCTCCGCATCGAATCTCTGCTACGTGATCAGGGCTATTATTCCTTTTCCCGTCAATACGTCCGGGCCACTGATGTAGACACCATTCGTCGTGGCAATGACCGCCGTTTCTATCAGGGCCTTGAACCCGGTGATTCTACCCGACGTAACGTTGACGTAGCCATTCAGATTGTGAATCCACCCGGCCTATCGGCTCACCCAATTTATCATATTGGCGAGGTGGAAATGCAGATTAATTCCGGAACTGACACGCCCGACGGAACCTCACCGTTCGTTGCCACGGCCGATCGTGACACGGTTAGTCGTAATGGGATTACGTATTTGCTGGGTGGCCGTGATATTTCCTTACGACTACTGAACTCGAAAATCCTCTTTCGACCAAACCAGCTATACAGCCAGAGTAATTATCGCGATACACAACGGCAGCTTTTTTTACTGAATCAGTTCAAGTTTGTGAACATCAACTTTATTGACACGACCAACCGCCGGCTGCATACGCTGATTACAGCTACCCCACTAGACAAATACGAAGCCACTGCCGAAGGTGGGGTTACGGGTTTGCTCTATCAGGGACAGGGCTATCCGGGTGGTTTTGGCAGCCTGGTTTTTCGGGTGAGGAACATGTTCGGCGGCCTGGAAACCTTCGAAACGTCGGTTCGCTATGGCCTGGAGGCACAAACAGGTTTCGTGCCCGATCCAGCGAAGCCTGACCAGGCAGTTTATACGTCTCAGGAGCTAGGAATCAGCAGTTCGCTTATCTTTCCCCAGATTTTATTCCCTGGCCGTATCCGGTTTCGCTTCAATCGCTCCGCCCCCCGCACACAGATCAGCCTGAGCTTCAACAATACGTTCCGCCCTGATTTCCAGCGATCGCTCCTTCGGGCAACAATGGCCTACAACTGGCAAACAACTGCATCCAAACAATTCAGTTTTCTGATCGCTGATATTAACCTGATTAACGCAGGCGACGGTACTAACTCAACCATTACCAGGGCGTTCAGAGAGCAGTTAGAAACCCTGACGCAACAGGGAAGTACAGTTTATCTGAACTTTTTCCGCAGGTCTCTTAGCTCCAGCTTCAGTTTTGCCTATACCTATAACACGAACATACCGGGTCAGAACCGCCGGGCTAGTTTCCTTCGCACCGTTCTTGAATCAGGCGGAACGACTCTCAACTTTGTTTCAAACAAAAAAGTCGACGAATGGAGTCAGGAAAATGGAGGTATAGGTTTACAACTTTATAAGTTCCTAAGGTCTAATGTCGATTACCGCTACTATATCCCTATCCGAAACAAAACAGCACTAGCCTTTCGGGTGAATACAGGAATAGCCTATGGTTATGGGCCGGGCGGGGCCGTACCGTATGAGAAATTTTTCTTTGCGGGCGGTAGTAACAGCGTTCGGGCCTGGCTACCCAGGCGGTTAGGACCAGGGGCGGCTTTCCCATACCAGGCGGGGAACCCTAACCAACCGAATATGAATACCGAAACAGGGCAATTTATTTATTTATTCGAGCAGCCCGGCAACGTACTGATTGAAGGCTCGGCTGAATTACGCGGCCGGTTGTTTCATCTTGGCGCCGACGTAAATGGAGCTATTTTTGTGGATGCCGGTAATGTCTGGACGCTCAGCAATAACTCGAACCGACCGGGCTCTGCCTTTCAATTCGGTACGTTCATTCCGCAAATTGCGGTTGGTACCGGCGTTGGCCTGCGTTTTGACTTCTCGTTTTTTGTCATTCGTTTTGATGGCGGCATCAAAGTCTGGGACCCCGCCCGCCGATATCCCGACCCTAACGGTCCTGATGGTATTACTGACAAACGGTTTATCCTGCCGGAATTCTCACTCAGCAGGCTGTCAAAAGGTGCAAACCCTCTGGTCATCAATTTTGGAATTGGCTACCCATTCTAATACGTAGTATAAAGGGCTTAACAGAATTTAACGCCTATTTCCTGCCAAAATGACAGCTTTATCGAGGCTTTCTTTGTAATTTTGTAAAAAGAATTCGATAGTTACCAGTCAACGTCGATAGCAACCCATGACTATCGACTGACAATTATTGACCGATTATGACGCTCATCCCCGAACTAACCATACTACAACCGGCTGACAAAGAGCAAATTGATTTACCGCGTACTTCTGAAGAAGAACTAGCGGTAGGTAAGAAACGGCTCTATATTGAAAGCTATGGTTGCCAAATGAACTTCGCTGATAGCGAGATTGTCGCAGCCGTTATGCGTAACGCAGGCTTCGCCACAACCTCATCAGCCGAAGATGCAGACCTTATCTTTCTGAATACCTGTGCCATTCGCGATAATGCCGAACAAAAGGTCCGGCATCGGCTAAAGCATCTCACCGGCCTGAAACGCCAGAAACCTGAACTGCTGGTTGGTATGCTTGGCTGCATGGCCGAACGCCTGAAAACCAAGTTGCTGGAAGAAGAAAAGGTAGTTGATATCGTAGCGGGGCCTGATGCGTACCGGGATATTCCAAAGCTGGTTGAAGAAGCCGAATCAGGACAGAAAGCCGTAAACGTCTTCCTGTCACGCGAAGAAACCTATGCCGACATTTCGCCTATTCGGTTGAATTCCAACGGCGTAACGGCTTTTGTTTCCATTATGCGAGGCTGCGACAATATGTGCAGCTTCTGCGTTGTGCCCTTCACGCGTGGTCGCGAGCGTAGCCGTGATCCCTTTAGCATTGTCCGCGAAGCACAAGATCTTTTCGATAGGGGTTACCGCGAAGTGACACTGCTGGGGCAAAATGTGGATTCGTATAAATGGCAGGGAGCAGAGGGCTTCGGGCAGAGGGCCGAAGACGATGCAGTATTTATGCCCTCTGCCCAAACCTCTCTGCCCACTACCACCTTTGCCAACCTGCTTGAAATGGTGGCGCGTATTCACCCAGACTTGCGCGTGCGGTTTTCAACCTCGCACCCAAAAGACATTACGGATGATGTGCTCCATACGATGGCTCGCTACGACAACATCTGCAAGTATATCCATTTGCCTGCCCAGAGCGGTAATAGCCGGGTTCTGAAGCTAATGAACCGAACCTACGACCGGCCCTGGTATATTGGTAAAATAGACCGGATCCGCGAGATCCTGGGCGACGATTGTGGTATCTCGACCGATATGATTTCGGGGTTTTGCACCGAAACAGAAGAAGAGCATCAGGAATCGTTGTCGCTCATGAATTACGTTCGCTACGATTATGCTTATATGTTTGCTTACTCGGAGCGCCCCGGTACGCTGGCCGCTAAAAAATATGCGGATGACATTCCGGAAGATATCAAAAAGCGACGCCTGAATGAAATCATCGCGAAGCAGTTAGAACATTCCGCCGAGCGTAACCAGCGTCATATCGGACAAGTGCAGCGCGTACTCATTGAAGGTTTCTCCAAACGTTCCGACGATTTTCTGTGTGGACGTAATGACCAGAACAAAATGGTTGTTTTTCCCAGAGGTAATTATCAGAAAGGCCAGTACGTCAATGTGTTAGTAACCGAATGCACATCGGCTACCCTACGGGGAGAAGTTGTTAATACGTAGTGGAGAGCGAGTAATGTATTAAGAGT
Organism: Spirosoma sp.; assembly: GCF_048594605.1. Lineage (GTDB taxonomy): Bacteria > Bacteroidota > Bacteroidia > Cytophagales > Spirosomataceae > Spirosoma. The sequence continues at coordinate 7,082 of NZ_JBMDWV010000394.1, read as the reverse complement.
CTGAAAGACATTTTCCTGTACATTATTCATTATCCATTCGAGGCTGCCTATGCGGCTCATCATCCTTTAAATTTATGAATAATCAGGAAATACAGTCTGTTAAACAACGCTTCGGTATAATTGGAAACGCCCCTGCGCTCAACTACGCTATCAACGTAGCGATGCAGGTGGCCGCTACCGATTTGACCGTGCTGATTACAGGCGAAAGTGGGAGTGGGAAAGAATCGTTTTCCAAAATCATCCACAGCCTGAGCGCCCGAAAGCATGGACAATTTATTGCCATCAACTGCGGAGCGATTCCCGAAGGCACCATCGATTCAGAATTATTTGGCCATGAAAAAGGCTCATTTACGGGGGCTGTCGACTCACGTAAGGGCTATTTCGAGACAACCAACGGCGGCACTATTTTCTTGGACGAGATTGGTGAAATGCCCCTGGGTACGCAGGCCCGTCTGTTACGGGTGCTGGAAAACGGCGAATTTATTCGCGTTGGTTCGTCGAAAACTCAGAAAACCGATGTTCGCGTGGTGGCCGCTACAAATGTCAATCTGCTGGACGCGGTTGAAAAAGGTAAGTTTCGGGAAGATTTGTATTACCGGCTTAATACGGTTCCTATTTACGTACCGCCCCTTCGCGAGCGTGGCACCGACATTGAATTGCTTTTCCGAAAGTTCACAACTGACTTCGCTGAACGATACCGGATTAAGCCTCTACAACTTACGGAAGATGCCAAGCAGTTGCTCATGGATTTCTCGTTTCCGGGCAACATCCGGCAATTGAAAAACATCGCCGAACAGGTATCAATCCTTGAGTCGGAACAGAACAAACCCATTGATGCCAATACGCTGACCAGGTACTTACCGCAGACTCAGCAGCCCAACCGTACGTTGGCACTGTTTCCGCAGGCCAATGGCAGCGCAGAGAATTTTTCGGAGCGCGAGTTGCTTTATAAAGTGCTGTTTGATATGCGCCGGGACGTCAACGACCTGAAAAAACTGGTACGTGACGTATTAGGGAATGAACAGGATGGCCGGCAGATTTTGCACAATCATAAAGAATTATTCGACTCGATTACCAATGAAAACGACGGACGTAACGCATCCGATGTTGGTGTAACACGCTTTCTGCCAGCCACAAATGGAGCCGTTCGAACCGAAAGCCCTGGCCGGCCCACAACTCCCGCAGTATCCCCTTCCGAAACCTACGGCAGCCACCCGCCAGTTCAGATTTTCGACGATGTTGATGGCGACATCAATGACGTAACGGAGGTTGAAGACGTAACGCACGAAACAGAAGAAGACGATTCGCTTTCACTTGAACGCCAGGAGAAAGAAATGATTCTAAAAGCCCTTCGACGTAACAATAACAAGCGAAAATATGCGGCCCAGGCACTCGGTATCTCCGAGCGGACGTTATATCGGAAAATTAAACAGTATGAGATTGATGAAGAGTAAGGTATTAATGAGCCATGTAAACCATACAATCCCTACTAAATTGTTCCAGAGACACCTCGTCCTTGCGTTATTCATTGTTTGTTGTTCATTATGCCTCTCCTCCTGTGGAGTTTATTCATTTACGGGAACAACTTTATCCCCTGATATAAAGACTGTTACGGTCAATAATTTTGTATTAGCGACAGCCGGTGGCCCGGCCAATTTACCCCTGACGTTTAACGAAAAATTAAAAGAATACTACCAGCGCTACACAAACCTGAAAGTTGTTCCAGCCAATGGCGATATGGTGTTGGAGGGGAACATTACCGGTTATGATCTGATCCCCGTCGCTCCGAGTGCTCAGGATCAGGCGAGCGTCAACCGGTTGCAGATTACTGTACTGGCCCGGTTTTATAACAATAAAGATGAGAGCAAGAATTTTGAACAATCTTTCTCTTTTTACAAGGACTTCCCGCAAAATCAAACGCTTAGTCAGAATGAGAGCCGTTTAGTTCCTCAAATACTGGATCAGATTGTACTGGACATTTTCAATAAAACAGCTGCCGACTGGTAAATTGAACGATGAGGTTTGACAACTTTTTTTCATGTCTATCCTTCATCATTCGTTAATCATCCTTACTTTCGGGATATGCTTGCGCTCGATAAAGAAACATTCTCCTACTGGGTCACGCACCCTGAAGACCTAACCCCTACTGATCTTGTCCAATTGCAGGAAAGCGTGGCCATGTACCCTTACTGTCAGGCGTTGCACACCTTGATGGCCAAAGCGGCATCCGTGCATCAACGTAGTCAGACGATCCCGTATGTCCGCCAGGCAGCTGCCCACGCGCTTAGTCGAAATGCGCTACGTAAATTGATTGACAACGAGTTCCAGTGGTCCGAAAACCTGCTCACGAAATTAAATGAGCTATCGGCAAAGCACGTTTCCATTCCAGACGATTACCAGCAGGAAAGTTATGCGCTCTTCAAGGCCAAAGCCGGGTTAAGTCAGGGCTTTCCTAAGTTAGCGCTTCTGCAATGGACCAGTCAGATTGAACGTAACGAAAACGAGCAAGAACAAACCCCCGTTTTAGCGGATTCGGTATCACCGGAATTGAGCGTCGCTATAGTGGCTCCGGAAGATCCAGCTTTACAACAGGAAACCAGTTCGCAAAATGATCCTGTTCCGATCGAAGAAACAACGCCAGATGTACCGCTTCCCTCTCCAGAAGACATTGAACGGAAACGGCAATTTGATCTGATTGAAAGTTTTATTAAAAATGAGCCTCGTATTGCGCCGATAAAGGCCAAGCTAGATGAGCCCGTTGAGCAGGAAGATTTAAGCAAACGTAGCAGACCTGTTGGCGGAGGTTTTGCAACAGAGAGTTTCGCTAAAATTCTGGCCAGACAAGGAAAGATCGACAAAGCCATCGAAATCTATACACAACTGATGGTGAAAAATCCCGAAAAAAAGACGTACTTTGCGGCAAAAATCAGTGAATTACGGGGAGGTCCGAGTGAATCATAAACCACTTTTTTACTGATAACTGAACTTGATAAACGCACCGGCGTCCCGGTGACAACAGATTTCATGGTAACGGCACTTATTGTACTTATTTGTATTCTTACGGTTTTGCTAATCCTTATCGTTCTGATTCAGAACTCAAAAGGCGGAGGATTAGCTGGTGAGTTTGGTGGACTGGGCTCTAATCAACTGATGGGCGTAAAGAAAACCACCGATTTGCTAGAGCAGATCACCTGGGGCCTTGGCGTTGGCGTTATGGTTCTATCACTGGTCTCCTTCATTCTGGTTGACCGTAATCAGGCCGCAGGTATCAACAGCGCTAACGTTGAGCGAGCACAAACCCAGACTTTACCGGGTGCCGCTGCTCCAACCGCAACCCCGAATGCTGCGAATGGCGCTGCGCCAAGTCAGGCCGCTCCGGGAGCTGCTACGCCGGGTGCTTCTACCTCGGCACTGACACCTCAGAAATAAAATTCAGGTTTACAAGAATAAAAAGCCGCTTTCTCATCGAGAGCGGCTTTTTTGCTGCTACGTTCCACTTAAGCTACTGCCTGTGCCAGTAATTGCCGGGCAATAGGTAACCATGTTTCCTGAACAGGATAGGTTCGCTGACTCTCCAGCATATAAGTTGCCGGGTTGGGCAGGTGGCGATTCCGCCGGATTAGATCCAGTTTAATATTCTCGAACGTATTGGCCAGACTTCTGCGCGCTACTTCCAGAAAGCGAAGTTGCACTAACCGTCCTCCAGGCTCCTGTTCTGAATAGAGCGTAACACTGAAATAATAGACCTGCGTTTCGGACTGATTTCTGACATGGAGCAACAGATAGCCTTCTTCAGGACGTAATGGCATCAAACCAATCGGAGCCAGAGTGAGTGAGCTGGCGACATCTGCCCACCGCTGCTGACCCTCGGTTAACAGGGCCTGAAATCGTGGCAGAGCAAATTCCATAATGGCATCCATCTCGGCTAAAAAACCCGAGTCCGTTACCTCAGATTTGTATTCAATCCGGGGCGGAGGGCCGGTTACTCGGCTAATTCGCTTGGGGAAAGCGGCATTTAACGTACCTTTGCCCCTCGAAAAACGAACACCGGCATTGTAATGATCGCGCAGTTCAGGCAAATCAGGACAAAGTTTGTATTCTGTGAAATTTTGCTGAACCGCCTGCAAGTATGCCATCACGACATACTTTTGGTATTCAGCATCAATCCAATTTTGCGTAAACCAGTCAGGTTGTAATTTTTTCATAGACCGGAAAAATCCATTTTGACCGTATATGATTTAGTTAAACTAAGCATTTGTTAGCAAACTTCCAAATTCCGTTAAAGGGAAATGTTCAATCTACCGAATGAAAGCTAACTAAATCGGACAATGGCAGTGTGTCAGCTTACAAGCTGAAAATTTGACAGTTTTGTCGGGTTGGCACAAAAATTGGCGTCTTGCCAGCGTCGTATATTAATTACACTAATAGTAAAACCTTAATCAACTCATTATCATGGTAGCAGAAACGGAAAGCGTTAAAGTGAACGTGAAACCGCTGGCCGACCGGGTGCTGGTAGAAGCCGCTCCGGCAGAAGAAAAAACCTCGTTCGGGATTATTATTCCCGACACGGCAAAGGAAAAGCCCCAGCGTGGTACGGTCGTTGCCGTTGGCGCAGGTAAGAAAGATGAGCCGCTGACGGTTCAGGTGGGCGATACGGTATTGTATGGCAAGTATGCTGGTACAGAAATCACCGTTGATGGCAAAGAGTACCTAATCATGCGTGAATCGGACATTTTCGCAATCCTTTAATCGTTTAGTTTACAGTCTTCTGTTTACAGTTTTCAGTTATTTATAGAGCCACCTTCGTGCAACTGTAGACTGAAAACAGCAAACTTTTCAACTTAAAAAAATGGCTAAGAAAATATTTTTTGACACAGAAGCTCGCGAGCGCATTAAGAAGGGTGTTGATACCCTGGCCGACGCGGTGAAAGTAACCCTCGGACCTAAAGGCCGGAACGTAATTCTGGATAAAAAATTCGGCTCGCCTGCCATCACCAAAGACGGTGTGACGGTTGCCAAAGAAATTGAACTGAAAGACGCCATGGAAAACATGGGCGCTCAGTTGGTAAAAGAAGTAGCGTCGAAAACGGCTGATTCGGCTGGTGACGGTACCACGACAGCTACGGTTCTGGCTCAGGCCATCTACTCGATCGGTGCGAAGAACGTAGCAGCTGGTGCAAACCCAATGGATCTGAAACGCGGTATCGACAAAGCGGTTCAGGCTGTTGTGGCTAATCTGAGCGAGCAATCGCAAACGATTGGTGACGATTTCGGTAAAATCGAACAGGTTGCTACCATCTCGGCCAACCACGACGAAGAAATCGGTAAGATGATTGCCGAAGCCATGAAGAAAGTGGGTAAAGAAGGGGTTATTACGGTTGAAGAAGCTCGTGGTACCGAAACGGAAGTTAAAACCGTAGAAGGTATGCAGTTCGACCGCGGTTACCTGTCGCCTTACTTCGTGACGAACACCGAAAAAATGGAAGTTGAACTGGAGCGTCCGTTCATCCTGATTTCGGAAAAGAAAGTATCGTCGATGAAAGAATTGCTGCCTGTTCTGGAGCAAGTTGCTCAGACTGGCCGGCCGTTGCTGATCATCGCTGAAGATGTTGACGGTGAAGCGCTTGCTACGTTGGTTGTTAACAAAATCCGGGGTGCGCTGAAAGTTGCCGCCGTGAAGGCTCCAGGTTTTGGTGATCGTCGGAAAGCGATGCTGGAAGACATTGCTATCCTGACCGGTGGCCAGGTTATCAGCGAAGAGCGTGGTTTCAAACTCGAAAACGCTTCGATCGAATATCTAGGACAGGCTGAAAAAATCCTGATCGATAAAGACAACACGACGGTTGTTAATGGTGTTGGCGGAAAAGACGACATCACTGGCCGCGTTAACCAAATCAAAGCCCAAATCGAAAACACTACGTCAGATTACGACCGCGAGAAATTGCAGGAGCGTCTGGCGAAACTGTCGGGTGGTGTGGCTATCCTCTACATCGGTGCGGCTACCGAAGTAGAAATGAAAGAAAAGAAAGACCGTGTTGACGATGCGCTGCATGCAACCCGCGCTGCCGTTGAAGAAGGTATCGTAACGGGTGGCGGTATTGCACTGATCCGTACGATCTCGGCGCTGGACAGCATCAATACCAGCAACGAAGATGAGAAGACTGGTGTTAACATCATCCGTGTAGCACTCGAGTCTCCACTACGTACCATCGTTGCCAACGCTGGTGGCGAAGGATCGGTTATCGTAAACAAAGTGAAAGATGGTCAGGGTGGCTTCGGTTACAACGCGAAGAACGATACGTTCGAAGATCTGTTCAGCGCCGGTATCATTGACCCGAAAAAAGTAACCCGTCTGGCTCTGGAAAACGCAGCTTCTATCGCTGGTCTGTTGCTGACGACCGAATGTGTAATCGCTGATGAGCCAGAAGAAGCTCCAGCGGCTGGCGCTGGTCACGGCCATCCAGGCGGTATGGGCGGCATGATGTAAGATCACGCTTCTTAATACGTAACAAAAACGCCCTCGATCGAAAGATGGAGGGCGTTTTGTTTTTCTTCGTTGATTAGAGATCTTAACAGACTCTAACATTATTTTTATGAAGAAGTTTTTCTCAGCCGATAGCCTATTTCAGAGCAGCGGCTTAACGTTTATCCGAGTCTTTTTCGGCTTATTGTTAATGTACCATGGTTGGGAGGTATTCGAGCCTGACAAAATAAAAGAATACGCTACGTGGGATGCTTTAAAAACGTCGGCTTCACCACTGTTCATGGCTTATCTTGGCAAAGGATCTGAACTGGTAGCAGGCATTTTACTGACAGTCGGTTTACTCACGCGACTAGCTTGCCTGATTACCATCGGCACGATGCTCTACATTACGTTCTTTATTGGTCATGGCAAATTCTGGTACGAAGATCAGCACCCATTTATGTTTGTACTATTGGCATTGGTCTTCTTTTTTAACGGGCCGGGGAAATGGAGTGTTGATGCCTTATTGTGGAAACACAGTCAATAAGAGAGCTGCCTCCTGTTATCCCTTTCAGTTTTTAGAAATGCTCAACAGGGATAGGAAATTGGGTAGTGTCTC
>NZ_JBMDWV010000393.1:0-2861 GCF_048594605.1 Spirosoma sp. | reverse complement strand
TTATCCCACTACAAACAAACCATTAAGGAATTAAAGTCCATGATCCTTACAAGCAGGTATCGGGCTGCGGCATTAGCTAATCAGGAATTATTGCTATTGTATTTTTCTATCGGAAAATTAATCTCAGAAAAAACAAAAGCCGAAAAATGGGGTGCAAAAGTATTGGAACAGGTTTCGACAGAATTGCAAAAAGAGTTGCCAGGGTTAAGAGGATTTTCTGCGTCCAACCTTAAAAAAATGCGATTGGTTAGTGAAGCATGGGATCGATTTATAGAAATTAGTTCTTCACCAACGAACCAAATTGCTGATAATAAAGGGTTGCCATCTTCGGGTGCTTTAATCAGTTCGACACTGTCGAACCAATTTATTTACGACTTTGCTTTATTGTCATTTTCTCATCATTTCTTAATAGCAACTAAACTCAATGCTATAGAGGAAAGAGCCTTTTACATTCAGAATGCTGTAAATAGCTTTTGGAGTATAACGACTTTAGAAAATCATATTAATAGTAACTTGTTTTACGCAAAAGGTAAAATTCAAAACAATTTTGCAAAAACTATAACAAACGAAGGTAATCGTGAGCAAGCGGTCCAAGTTTTTAAGGATGAATATTTGTTGGACTTTATAAATATTGAAGACCCCGATCTTGTAGATGAACGCGAATTGGAAGATGCCATTGTACGTAATATCAGGAAGTTTATTTTATCGATAGGAAGTGACTTCGCATTTATCGGTAACCAATACAGGTTATTGGTCGAAGAGGAGGAATTCTTTATTGACTTGCTGTTTTTTAATAGGAAATTGCAATGCCTGGTTGCTTTCGAATTGAAAAAAGGGAAGTTTAAGCCTGAGTATCTCGGCAAAATGAATTTCTATTTATCTGCCTTAGATGAACTGGTAAAGCAGCCGCATGAAAATCCTTCAATAGGAATTGTGCTATGCAAAAGTAAAACAGATAAAGTGGTGGAATTTTCTTTTCGAGATTTTAATAAATCAATGGGTGTTGCCACTTATAAAACCAGTAAAGAACTTCCTGCGAAGTATAAAGGTATTTTACCTGATCCCAAAGCATTAAAAGAATTATTATAAATGAAGTATAGTTTAAAATACACTTTTTTATCTTTTGTTACATTGCTTTTTGTAATACAAAGTAAGGTTGAGGCGCAAGATTTAGAAGTGATAAATGTGCAGGTGGAACAGCAATCGCATCCTATTGGTATTGCTACAGCAACACCGCGCTTTAGTTGGCAAATCAGCTCTTATAAAAGAGCCGTAAAGCAGGTGGCGTATGAAATACTTGTAGCTACATCTAAGGCTAACCTCGAAAAAAATATAGGTGATGCCTGGTCTTCGGGAAAGATCAGTAGTGATGAGGCATTATTGATACCGTACAAAGGAATTACATTGAAGTCTAATCGGTATTATTATACCAAAATAAGAGTCGTTACCAATAAAGGTGACGAAGCCTGGAGCAAGCCGATGTTTTTTACCCTGGGTTTTGTAAATAAAGCCAGTTGGAAAGCTAAATGGATCGGTTATGATAAAGCATTTCCCTGGGATAGTGTTTCTCAATGGTCTCGATTATCGGCTCGTTATTATCGTAAAGAATTTAGTTCAGTAAAGAAGCTTAAAAAGGCTTTTGTTAATCTGGTGGGTTTGGGTATGTATGAATTACGCATCAATGGAAAAAAGATGGGCGACCAGGTACTGGCGCCTGCGCCAACGGATTACAGGAAGTCGGTTTTGAGTAACACGTTTGATGTAACGGAGCATATTCTATCGGGCAAGAATGCGATAGGCGTTGTGCTGGGTAACGGGCGCTTCTTTACTATGAGACAAGATTATAAGCCTCAAAAAATCAACAATTTTGGCTTTCCTAAGCTACTACTCCAAATGGATCTTATTTATGATGATGGAACTACTCAAACGATCATTTCTGATGAAAGCTGGAGGTTTACTGCAGACGGGCCTATACGCACTAACAACGAGTATGATGGAGAGGAATATGACGCTACAAAGGAATTGAATGGCTGGGCAGATGTGGGTTATAATGATGGCAAATGGCTAAAAGCGCTGCTGGTTACAGCTCCTCCGGGCAAAGTTACACCCCAGCCAACCAAACATATGAAGATAATGCAAAAGCTAACTCCGGTATCCATCAAAAAATTGAAAGACGATGTATTTATCCTGGATATGGGTCAGAATTTTTCGGGATGGCTGCAAATAAAAGTGAAAGGTAAAAGAGGCCAGCAGGTAAAAATGAAGTTTGTCGAAAGCCTGCAACCCGATGGGCAATTGTATATTGCCAACCTTCGGGATGCACGTGTTACTGATGTGTATACGTTGAAGGGCGAGGGTGAAGAGATTTGGCATCCAACCTTTGTATACCATGGTTTTCGTTATGTAGAAGTTACAGGTTGGCCCGGAACGCCAACGATTAACGATTTTGAAGGACATCTGGTGTACGACCAAATGATGACCGCCGGAACTCTGAAAACTTCAAATGAAGTGATTAATAACATCGTCAAAAATGCGTGGTGGGGAATAGCCTCCAATTATAAAGGCATGCCGGTTGATTGTCCGCAGCGTAACGAGCGCCAGCCATGGTTGGGCGACCGCGCACAGGGCGCCTATGGTGAGAGCTTCCTCTTTAATAATGCATCGCTATATGCCAAATGGCTCGATGATATTGAAGAGTCGCAAACAGCAGAAGGAGCGATTCCTGATGTAGCACCTGCATACTGGAATTATTACAGTGATAATGTTACCTGGCCAGGTACTTATATTTTGGTAGCAGACATGTTGCTCCAGCAATTCGGAGATCAGCAAAGTATCAAAAAGCATTATCCTTCTATGAAAAA